>DAOTWU010000413.1:0-3132 GCA_034435735.1 Anaerolineae bacterium
TTGCAAATAAGTGATGTCATTTAATCCGTGCGGGCTTCCTAACGGCTCTAAAGTGGGGGCTAATGCCCCAGCCAAAATGTAAATATCAGGGTTGACCTCTTTAACTCGGGGGTAAACAGCTTCTAATAATCGGGCATATGCCTCTGGATTGACATCCCGATAGCCCCATTCGAAGGCTAAATTGGGTTCGTTCCATATGATGATATGATTGACTACCCCTCTATACCGCTCGGCAAAGGCTGCCACAAAATCAGCGAAAAGAGTATAAGCGTCTTCGGGTAGATAGTTCAGTGTGGCATACTCTGCTTCAATATCAGGCCTCGCCCATTCAGGCACAAATCCCATTCGTGCTATGACCTGTATTCCTTGATTTTGTGCATGGCGGATGATTTTATCGGCTTGTGTCCAATCATAAATATCGTCAGCTTGCTCAATATACGCCCACGGGAAAAATTCTACAATTGTATCTGCGCCCATCTCCCGCACATAAATCAGGGATTGCTGGATTTTCCATTCAAAAACTTCGTCGATAAGGCGCGTATGAACACACACATGTGGTTTCTGAGTGTCTACATGTTGTTGTGGGCCAATAGTTGCTCGTGGTTCAGCGGGTAATATGCTGCCCAAAAGCAAGGACAATACATAGATGCGCACAGCCCAAAAACTTAAAACTCGCCAATTTCTCAGTATGGTTTTTTGCTTAATCATGGTAACTATCTTAGCGATTTCGTCCGCGCTACTCTATCCCCGTTTTCTCAACGCTTTCGCTACGTAGTTAAATACAATGGTTTTGAAAAGTTTATGAATAGTTATAAAAGCGTTTGCGCACTTATATGGATTGCGGTAAGCTATATGCGTGAGTAAGTTGCTGAAATGCAAATGCAACTCAAAACATGCCATGGGGCTGTTGTTAACCTGTAAGCTTAGTTGTAAAAGGATATAACGATGCGCCTATTTATAAGCTATGCGCGTGTCGATCTGTCATTCTGTGAAGAACTTATAAAACTGCTCGCTCCATCCCATGAAATTTGGTATGACCAGCGTTTACATGTTGGGGCGAAGTGGTGGGACGTTATATGTAGCAAATTAGAGTGGTGTGAGGGGTTTGTCTATTTAATCTCAGCAGATTCCCTAAAGTCAAGTTATTGCCAGGAAGAGCTTAAAATCGCTATAGGTTCTGGCAAACCCATCTTCCCAATACTTATTCAGCCGCGATTATTTATTCCAGATCATCTAACAGACTACCAGTATGTTGATATGGGCTCAGGTGTTACTCCGGATAGTATTGCTCGGTTGCTACATGCCATTACTGAGGCCGAACGCAATTTGAGCAAGTCTGCCCCTTTATCACAGGCAATTAAACCTCTGCCTGCTAAAGTTGTGTCTACAGTGGAGGAAGTAGAATCGGCTACATCTACCACAGTAAACGGTTCAATGGCCACTTCAGATTTGCCCCAAACCCCTCCGGGTGAGTTAGAGGCTCAGTCAATAGATATTATTGATAAAATCAACAAAGCTTTAGCGGAACGTCATTATGATGAAGCCGTTTTCCTCATTAAAAACGCGAAGAAAAATGGCTTTGTCTCTAGTTTCTTACACTTAGAAGACTTGTTGCAACAAGCTGAAAAACTTTTGCAAGAACAGGCCTATTTGCGAAGTGCCCGCCGAGAGTATGGGCCAATTTACGCTTTGAGTAAAAACCCACTCTTTATAGAACAGGCTTGCAGCGCTTTTGAAAAATTCCGCCAGCGTTATCCCGATTATGACCCGCAAAATCTGGCTGCTTTGTGCGTTTCTAATTTAATGCCCCAATTGGAATGGTGTGAAATTCCTGAGGGTGACATTCTTATGCGCATCAATGGACGTGATGTTTATTACCATGTAGATAGTTTCTATATCAGCAAATATCCCATTACCAATGATCAGTTCCAAACTTTTATCGATGCCGAAGATGGTTATAGTAATGACCAGTGGTGGAACTTTTTGCCAGAGGCTGCTGAATGGCACAAAAGTCATCCAGAACCTTTGCCTGTTGAATTTCGTTGGGGCAACCACCCCCGCCAAAATGTTTGTTGGTATGAAGCCGTTGCTTTCTGCCGTTGGCTTTCACGTAAGCTAAAACGTCGAATTTTATTACCGACGGAGATGCAGTGGCAACGCGCAGCACAAGGGGATGATAACCGCCTTTATCCATGGGGTGCGACTTTTAAGAAAGGTTATTGCAATACTCGCGAAAGCCAATTGAGAACAACAACTTCCGTTGACCGTTATCCCGAAAATGAAAGCCCCTTTGGGGTTCGCGACATGATTGGCAATGTTTGGGAATGGTGTTTAAATACAGAATTTAAACCTGGTAAAAAGAAGCGTAAAAAAGAGAGTGGCGCACCAAGAGCCGTGCGTGGTGGCTCTTATATTAGCGATAAGAAACGTTGCACTTCGGTATTTCCGTTTTATCTGAACCCCCAGTATCGCTATAACACAATTGGTTTTCGGATTGTATATACAGAGCCAAAAGAATAAAAAAACAGCACACAACTTGTGTACTGTTTTAGCGCCCCCGACAGGACTCGAACCTGTGCACCTGCCTCCGGAGGGCAGCGCTCTATCCACTGAGCTACGGGGGCAACTGCGTTCATTTTAGTTGATTTTGCCTTTAGTCACAAGCCCTTTAATGGCACTACGGTGCAGTGATTTCTGGCGCATAATCGTTAATTGCCTCATATACTCGTATAGCAGCGTCTCTATTGCCTTCCCCTTCATATATCGCTGTTAATGTAAACCATGGCCTTAGCGCAGCTTCTCCGGGGCCTGGCCAACGCATTTCTGGCAATAAGTCAAAACCTGCAACACGGTTATAAAGTACAGCAGCAAACTCCTGTGGTTGGCTGCGAGGTGGTAGAGCTGCAGCCAGATAGTTTCTGCGCTCTTCTTCCGAGCTTGCTAAATCTGCTCTAATGGCATTGGGATAACTATCTTTTGTTCCTATGAGTGTCGCGATGTCTAATAGTTTAAGCGCTTCATCTGGTGACTGTTGCATAATCACTTGTGCCAATGAGACATAGTAATCACCATAATAGGGGGCAAGTTTAATGGCCTCTCGAAAAGCCTGTTCTGCTTTTGGTATGTCATTTT
>DAOTWU010000414.1:0-3009 GCA_034435735.1 Anaerolineae bacterium
AGCCGACAGAGGTGTCCAGCACCCAGTTCACACCAGCTAATGTTACCTCGCCGCTAAGGCCTAGGTTGGCAACGGTCGCAGCAATTTCTGCTGGGCCAGTGGCCAGCGAGTTGGTGTAAAGGATATTCGCGCCAGCGTCCACCAGGTTTTGCACCTGCCCGCTGATGTCGCTACCGGGGGCGAAGTATTCGGGTGTTTCTATAAAGCCCACGCCTTGCTCTGCACAGTAAGCGATGACTTCTGGAGTGAAGGCGGCACGCCCGAAGGCGCTTGGCCAACTGATATAGCCAATTACTGGGTCTTCAAGGTTTTCCCCAGCCCACTCACAGAAGAAGCCAAGTTGGTCAACATAAAGTGGGTTGGTTGCGAAAATCCAGCCAGGATTATCGAAATTGTCATCTTCGCCGCCATATAGGCCTTCGATTGAACCAGCAGAAATCAACACAGGAATTTGATCTTCTGCAACTTGATCGCGCAGAAGTTCGGAATCGTCCGAAGAGTAGAGTACCAGCGCTAATGGTTGTTCACTGCTCACACGGCTATAAATGACCGAAGTTTGTTCTTGGTCGCCGCCCGTATCGATTGTTGTTGGGTCGGGGAAGGTGAGGGTAGCGCCGCAGATGCCGCCATGCTCGTTATACCATTGGGCTGCATCTTCAAACGCGGCAACCAGTGGCTGGGTAATAGGCGCATAGGGGCCGCTGAGGTCGCCAATGTGCCATAGTGTGAATTCCATACCACTGAGGTCTTCGCTACATTCCGTGTGCCCCATCCAATCCGGCAAACCCATGTCGTCTTGTGCGGTTGCCGGAATAACAAATAGTGCAATCAATAACCCGACGATAAGCAGTAACGATAGTTTTTTCATTGCTAAAATCCCTTTCTTACAGTCTTACTTTTTGTGAGATGTTGTGCTTATGTTGCGTTATGTCCCCTAGAACACCTCCTTTTTTAGGCTTTTATTGAGTATAGCCGAATTGCACAACTTCGGCACAACACGCAAATTTTGACTGGTAATTTTGCACAAAGCGGATTTTGTTTAGTTGGCAAATGGGCGTATCTTCCAGGCTATTCGCAGCACTTCCCAGCGATAAGCTAACCCTCGTGGCTCAAATATCAGGAATATCACCAGCGCAACGCCAAATATGATGGGTTGTAATGATGGACCGATATTTGTGCCATCCACAAAGGGCATCAGTGCGGTTAAGGTGCTGTTAAACGTGGGGCCAATTGCCGGAATGATAACATCGGTCAATAGGCGAACGAATGCCACACCGAATAGCGCCGCTTTGGGGTATCCCGCGCCACCAATGACCAGCATCGCCAATAAGGTGATAGATGTTTCTAATGAAAATGTCTCCGTCGTGATGGCGTTACGCTCAAAGGCGATGAGCGCTCCAGCGATGCCTGCATATAGCGCGCTGAGGAAGAATGATTGTAGCTTGTACCAGAAAACGTTAATGCCCAATAGTTCTGCCGCCAGGTCATTATCTCGAATAGAGATGAACGCCCGCCCGACGCGCGTGCGCATGATATTGCGCGAAGCTAGCATCAGAAGGATAGATAACGGCACAATGATATAGTACATCTCTATTGGGCGGGCGAATACCAACGGGCCAATTGTAGGCTGGGGAATGCCTTGCAAGATTTCCGGCGCGTTCGTATATGGCTGTAGCGGATGCTCGATAATCCACGGGATGATGAATTGTGCCGCCAATGTCGCCATTGCCAGATAGAAACCTTTTACCCGTAGCGAGGGCAGGCCAAATAATAGCCCAACCAAGCCAGTGAATAGGGCAGCTAGCGGCAACGCAATCCAGAAAGAGAATGGCCCAATTTGTAGCATGCTTTCGCCAATGGGGATAGCAAACCCTTTAGCCAATAGCGCGCCGCTATAAGCGCCAACCGCCATGAATGCCGCATGGCCGAGAGAAATTTGGCCAGTGTAGCCGATAAGGATATTTAACCCTTGTGCGGCAATGACGAAGATAGCAATGGTGTTAATGGTGACCACCACATAATCGGGCAAAATATCTAGCCCTAAAAAGCTGCGGCTGGTCAATAAGGGGATTAACAATAGCGCTATCAACCCGCCATATTGCAAGAACTTGTCAGTACGGGTGCGATTGAGCGCTATATCTTGTTCATATGTAGTATCAAAAACGCCTGCTGGACGAATATGGTCTGCCATGTTTTTATCCCTTAGATACGCTCAATACGCTTTTCACCAAACAGCCCCTCTGGCCGCAAGATGAGCACAATCATCAATACGATATAAGGCGCTAAGTTTTCGGCAACATCACCCGTGAAGAGCAACTTTGCCCATTCTTCTGATAGGCCAATAATCAGCCCGCCTACTAAAGCGCCACCAATAGATTCTAGTCCGCCTAGTAGCACAGCAGGGAAGGCGCGTAAAATGATGAAATGAAAGTTCGTATCAATGGAACTGGCGGCGCTAGAGCCGGCATAGAACAAGCCTGCGACACCTGCTATAACGGTTGCAATCGCCCATGTTATTGCCAGAATAACCCGCACCCGCAAGCCGACTGATTGCGCGAGTTGTTGATTTTCTGATGTAGCGCGCATTGCTAGGCCGATATTGGTGAAGCGGAAGAAGACCCAGAACAAGGCAAAGGTTGCCAGCGCCAACAAAAACGCCAGGAAGCGCGGCTGGTCAATGTTTACTGGCCCTTCTAAAAAGCTTAATAACCCCGTTGGCTCAATTGTGATGGGTGTTTGGATACGAACAAATTGGTCTGGCAAGAAGGGGTGTGGTTCGGCAAAGATGAGCAAGCTCTTAGGTTGAGACCCCCAAATAAGCGTTGTGATGCCGCGTATCACTTCATTAAGGGCGAGCGTAACCATAACCGCGGCAAAAATAGGTTGTCCAATAAGTGGGCGAATTGTGAGCCGCTCTACCAGCAAACCAATCAGTACCGCGCCGGTTATCGCGCCTGTTAGTGCATGGAGCCAGCGCTGTTCTGTCCCCCCGGTTGTCATCATCAGCGT
>DAOTWU010000415.1:0-4326 GCA_034435735.1 Anaerolineae bacterium
AACGGCTCTATCCCAGAGACCAACGAGAACGACAACACCTACACAACCGAGTATGTGCTGTCGCAAGGTTCTTGCCCCTAGGGCTTGAGCAAATAGATATTGCACTTTACGGGGCGGCCATCTGGTCGCCCTGTTTGTTTAGGGGTTTGTTGCCGCGCGGGTAGTGGCGCTGTATGATTAGGGAGACTATTCATTCAGCAAGGTATGGGTAATGGCTGCAACACGACGGGTATATTACGGCATAACAATTCTAGCGTTGCTTACAGCGGGGCTATGGCTGTTGCTGGCGGCGGGTGCTATCCCGTCTATGCTGGCGCTGTTGCTGGCGGCGATTTATGCGCTTGGCGCGGGTTGGTGGTGGTATCGCGGTTTGACGCTCTTAGCGCATTCCCCAGAAAAAGCGCCAGTACAAGATGGCACAGCTCCTGCAGAAATTGAGCATTTGCGAGAGTTAGCGTTGCGCATGTCGGTCACGGTGGATGGGTTAGCGCGCGCTGCAGAAGCGATGAATACCGTCAGCAACCAGCAATCCGCGGGCGCGAAGGAACAGCAAGGCGTGATTGAATTGACAGCCAACCGCGTAGAGGGCTTCTTAGAACTATCGGAGCGAGTGAACGAGCAGGCGCTCAGTGTGCGCGATACTGCCCAGACCGCTGCAGAAATTTCGCAAACGGGGCAAGAGGCTATCCAAGAAGCCATTGAGGGGATGGCCACAATTGCCAGCCAAGTGAATGCGATTGGCCAGACGATTGTGCAACTAGCAGCGCTGACCCAGCAGATTGATACCATCATCACCTCTGTGAGCGAGATAGCCACACAGTCGAATTTGCTGGCGCTCAATGCGGCGATTGAAGCGGCGCGGGCGGGGGCACAAGGGCGTGGCTTTGCGGTGGTGGCCAACGAGGTGCGGACGCTGGCACAACAGAGTACACAGGCAGCGGCACAGGTTCGCCATATTCTGGGCGAGATTCAAAACGCGATGAAGGAGACCGTTCGCGCTACAGAGCTGGGGACGGATAGTGCACAGGTTGGCATGGCGCGCACGCAGGAAGCGGCGCAAGTGATGCAACAATTGGCCGAGCATATTCAAGTGGCTTATGAAGCGGTGCAGGCGATTTACAGCGTGATACGGCAGCAAGGTGATGGGTTGGAAGAGATAGCCATCGGCATGGAGCGCATCAAGCGTATCACCGAACAGCATATGGCCAATATCCGCATGGTGGAAATGGTGGCGACCAATCTCACCCGATTGGCTGCAGATTTACAAGAGACGATGGGTGAGGGGCAAACGTTGGGGACTACTGACCAAACAGGCGAAGTAACACCAATAGCAATGCCAGAATAGCGGCGATGATGCCGGCATCGATGGCGCGCCGTAGCAGGTTGGGCATGATAATTCTTGTCGAGCGCGATGGCGCGGGCATGGCAAAACGCCGCGCATCATGCTGGAGTTGGGCGAGTTGCTTTTTGGCCTGGCGATTATCGGGGTTAATGGCGAGGATGTTCTCTAGGCAGGCGCGGCGGTCTTCATCTGTGCCAACAACCTGTAGCAATGCAATCCACACTTTTTCATTGAAAGGGTCAATGCTGGCGGCATAGCGCCACATCTGGTGGGCGCGTTTCCAATCGCCACGCTCATAGGCGGTTTGCCCCGCTTGCATCAATGTGTTGAACCTTGTCGATAGTGTTTGCGGCATGGCTCGCATCCATAACAAAATGGTTTGTTTGCTTGGTTTTATTATAGCGCAAAATGATGAGCTAATGCGAAACGGGCGGTGGAGAATAGTCACCCTAAATCTGTAACCGAATATCCAGGATGAAAAACGGGGCGCCATCATGACGCCCCGTCGTTGTTTAGTTCACCCACGCATAGGGAAAATCGTCTTCTAGGTTATCAGTCACCTGCCAGACCTGTCCGGTGGCGAACTCGTAAATGTAGATTTCAAAGTTGCCGTTGCGGTTGCTGGCGAAGGCCAAATAGCGCCCATCAGGGCTGAAGACGGGGAAGCGGTTATCGCTGCCGCTGGCCTCGCTGGTGATTTTGGTTGGTGTGCCCGTACCATCAGCCAGTCGCACGTAAATATCGAACTGGTTGGGATTATTGGACTGGGCGGCGGCGTAGGCAATTTGCAAGCCATCTGGCGACCAAACAGGCGCCTCTTCAATGATGCTGTTGAAATCGGTGGTGAGGGCGCGTTGTACATCTGGCCGCGATACAGAGATAATGACAATATCTGGCCCCGGCGTCGCGCCTCCTATGTCGTTGCGGATGGCGGCGATTTGCGAGCCATCTGGCGAGAGAGACGGCCAGGTGTAGGTGGCTTGGTCTGTGGTGATACGGGCGAAGCCACCAGAGAGGTTGAACATGTAAATCTCTTGCGTCAGGGTGTCTTGTGCTTGCGCCACGAAAACAATTTGTGTGCCATCAAAAGACCAGCGCGGCATTTGCGGGTCTAGGATTGCTTGCGTTCGTATCCACTGGGCTGATAGGGCATCGGGCTGGCTGCCGTTGCGATTGATGGCGAATAGGCCAGTGCCGCCCATGGTGAAGGATTGGGTATAGATGAGGCGGAGGCCGTCGCGCGGGTCGATGATGACATGTTGCGCGGGGTCATCGGTGATGGTGGTGAAGTTGTTCGCGCCGCCCTGTAATTCGTAGACGCGCGCCTCTAAGAACCCGTTGTTTAGCAGGTCGCGCCCGCCCCATCCGCTGATGATGCCGGGAAGTTGTGGCGCGGGCAATGCTGTCGGACGGACGAAGACGGTGGGCGTTGGCGTGGGCGATTGCGCTGGCGTCCATGTTGGCGGTAGCTCTACGCTGCGGGTTGGTGAGGGCGATGGCGTGGGCGAAGCGAGTGCCAGCTGTGTAGCCATGACGATTTCCGCTGTTGCTGTGAGGTTGGTCGCCGCTTCCTGCGTGGCGGTTTCGCGCGCTTGTAGCGTCTCGGTTGGGGCACGCTGGAGGATGGCCACTTGTGTCGCTTCTGCGGCTTGGCGGGCGCGGTTTTGGCCAGTGATGGCGATGATGATGACCAGTAGCAACACCACCACCACAGCAATGGCCAGGCCAGCAAGCTGGAGTTGGCGACGGGTGACACCAGGCAATACTTCCTCGTTCGCGCGGGAAGTTTTGCGTTGGGTGTCCAGTTTGATGAGCAACTTTTGCGCGGTTTCGTTTTCTGGGTCTAGCTGTAAAACTGTGGTCAAGCAGATGCGCTTTTCATCTGGATCATCGACCACGCGATAGAGCCAGAGCCACGCGGTGACGTTTTCGTCATCCTGCTCAATCACTTGTTCAAAGATTTTGCGGGCGGTTTCATGGTCGCCTTGCTTGGCGGCGGCCACGCCCTTTTTTAGTAAATTTCTAATTTCTTCGTCCACGAGAGCATTTCCTTATCTAGCGATTGTTCGGTATAAGCAATTGTCGTTCCGGTTTGTATATGATGTGTTGATCATCACGGTCATTGCTGGTGAGCTGTATCAACTCACTACCACGACGATTGATGAGGAAGAAGTTGAAAGTGTCGTTAATGCGGTTAGAACTGAATGCGATGAAACGACCATCTGGCGTGAAGACGGGATTACGGTCTTCAGCGTTGCCATCGTCTACGGTGAGACGGAAGGACGCTTGTCCGCTGGCCTCCATGATGTAGACATCGCTGTCGCCGCTGTAATCGCTGATGTAGACGATGTGTTCGCCATCAAAAGACCATGATGGCTGGTAGCTAGCACCGCCCACGTCGGTGAGCTGGGTGATTTTGCCCACGAGCATTTGTTTGGCTTCGTCGGACTCTGGGGCGATACCTTCTGGCAGTGGCGGGCGGTTATCATCGTCATACAGTTCTAGGGTGAAGATTTCCGTTAGCCCTGGTGAATAGATGTCGGAGGCATAGACGATGCGGCTGCCATCGGGCGACCATTCTGGGTCGCGGTCGATGCCATCATTGAACGTAAGCTGAACGGGAATGGGATTTTCCACATCAATCATCCACAGCTCATCATCGCCATCCCAATCTGAGACGAATACCAACAAGCGCCCGCCCGGCGCCCATGAGGGGCTATGGACATCAGCGGTGTTGAACTCGGTAACTTGCACTGCCTCTTGCGGGCTATCAGCAGGGGCGATAAATATCTCGGTGAAGGTGCTGCCGTCAGGATGTTCGACAGGCAGGACGAGAGCGAGCTGTTCGCCATCGCGGCTATAGACCGCTTCTTCTACGCGCTCCATGACAAAAGTTTCATCGCTGCCATCGCCATTCATGCGGTACAGGTCGGCATAGGGGGCGTCTGGCTGGCGGCTGGTGTAATAGACGGTGAACAGCGTTA
>DAOTWU010000416.1:0-5952 GCA_034435735.1 Anaerolineae bacterium
ATTGGGCAGTATCCGATGATTTAACGCACTTGGCATGGACGCTAACAACTGGCGATGGTGGTAACCTTTCAACCGTGACTTATGTA
This sequence comes from Anaerolineae bacterium, assembly GCA_034435735.1. GTDB lineage: Bacteria > Chloroflexota > Anaerolineae > Aggregatilineales > Phototrophicaceae > S146-30. Next base: position 87 of record DAOTWU010000416.1, read on the forward strand.
CAACAATTTAATGGTGAAGAAGCACAAATCGTTTTTGAAGATGGCCCGCGCAATGATGGATTACGAGCAATGCCCGTAGCCTTTAGCCCCGATAATAGCCAGCTATACATGGATTTTCAGCCGGATGGCGTGGCAGATTTGACAATTTTCCCACAGTATGCGCGGCTCTTTTCTGTGAATATCGCCACAGGAGAAATAGCTGACCTGCCCGGCGAACCGGGGTGCTTTTGTGGTGCTGGATTTGGCGCAGGTTGGTTCTTGCGGTTAGGATTAACGCCAGATGGCCAAGATTTTGACCTTTATGCGGTATTATTACCAGATGAAGCAATCACAACCATACCAGCATTCCGCCTACGCAACTTCACGCAGGCGGGGGCAATACACATTTCGCCCGATGGTAAAAAAGCGGTTTATGCACGTGTGCAGTTTAGTGGATTTGGCACAGAAGAAGCTTCAGCGCAAACAGTCTTAATTCTGGCAGACCTTTCTACCATGACACAGGAAGCATTGGGGCAACCTATAGAAGAAGTGGTCTACCCCACCGGCTGGACAGAAGATAACACGGCGGTACTTATCAGTAGCAAAGAACGCAGCGGTACATGGAAAATTCATATCCAAGATGGAACGCTACACCGCATTGCCACCGAAACCTATATCGGCGTCATCACCGCACCTTATACAGAGGATAATCAATGATAGACAAAGAAGCCATTTTAGCGAGTGTGGATCGCTTTGAGGAACGTAAAGCAAAATATGAACCTGTCGCGGCTATCCTCAATGATTTATACGGCTCGCCAGATTGGCGGCGAGACCAATCGCCAATGGATGAACTCATTAGCTGTATTTTGAGCCAAAGCACCACTGACCTCAACCGTGATAGGGGTTTTGAAGCCCTCAAACAGCGCTATCCAACATGGGAAGCGGTGCGTTTCGCGCCATTAGATGAGCTTGTCGCAACCATTCGCCATGCAGGATTGGCTAACCAAAAAGCAGCCCGCATCCAAGCCGTTTTGGAGCGTATCTATCAAGAACGCGGCGATTATAATATCGACTTTTTAGCAGAAATGCCGATTGATGAAGCAAAAGCTTGGCTAACGAGTTTACCGGGAGTTGGCCCTAAAACGGCGGCGATTGTCCTTTGTTTCGCCTTTGGCCTACCGGCCTTTCCGGTTGACACTCATGTACACCGCGTCAGCAAGCGCATTGGCTTTATTCCCAGTAAAATGAATGCAGAAAAAGCCCATGTGGTTATGGAAGCAATTGTTCCACCAGAACGTTACTATACTTTCCACATCCAGCTTATCCAGCATGGTCGCACACTGTGCAAGGCGCGTAATCCGCTATGTGCGCAATGCCCGTTAAGTGAATATTGCGACGATTACAACACCCGAAAATAATTTAGGGATTAAGTTAGGGGTTATTTATGTCCGGCAACCAAAATCAACCCAAAAGACTCAGCAGGCACGATATTGCCAACATGCGGAATAATATTAATTTATTACGCAGCCAGATACGTACAGGCCGTATTGATGGCCAATTTCTGCTCCAACAACTCGATGTTATCAGCCAAACCCTGATTCAAGTTGAAGAAGAACAAAAAGCCCAAGACGCCGCCCGTAGATTTGAAGCGCTTTATAATGTCAGCCGCCTGTTAGGCGCTTCTTTAGATTTGCAGGTTGTACTCAATCAAGTGATGGATGCGATCATTCAATTGAGCGGTGCAGAACGCGGTTTCCTCATGTTACGGGATGATGATGGCAGCCTGCAGGTGAAAGCCGCCCGTAATTTAGACCAGCAAACATTGAGCAGTGAAAAATTTCATTATAGCCGAACGATCGTTAATCAAGTTTTCGACAGCGGCGAGCCTATCGTCACAACAAACGCAGCGGAAGACCCCAGATTTGCCTCACAAGCGAGTATCGTAGGACAAGCATTGCGCAGTATTATGGCCACCCCTCTACGCGCACGGGGGCAAGTCATTGGCGTCGCATATGTAGACAGTCGTATGAGTGCTGGTCTGTTCAATGATGACGATTTAGCGATGCTAGATGCGCTATCTGGACAAGCAGCAGTGGCCATTGATAACGCCATTTTATTCAGCGTCACTGATGAGCAATTGGCGCTTCGTGTTGACCTGTTACAACAATTGCGCCGTATGGATTTGCAATTAAACGAAACGCTTGATTTGGAAAAAGCCAAAGCTATTACACTAGAGTGGGCTTGCCGTTTAGTCAATGCTACCGCCGGCCACTTAGGTATTGTGGAAGGTAATCCACCACGTGTTATTGCTTACCATCATTATGGGGCAGCACATTATGATGAACCACTACAACTAGATTTGCTACACAGTGAAGTGAGTGACGTTGTACAAAGCGGGAAACAGTGCATCATCAATCATGCTGATGGTGAGAACGTTGTCCTCATTACGCCAGTGTTACGGGAGAATAAGACTATTGGCGTTGTTGTACTAAAACGGGAGAACGGCACTTTTGATGAAGAGCAACAAGATTTAGTTCAGCGTATCGTTGGGCGGGCGGCTATTGCCATTGAGAACGCCCAGCTTTACGAGCGCGTTCAAGCAGCAGACCGCGCCAAAAGCGAATTTGTTGGCATTGTCGCCCATGACTTAAAAGCACCCATGACCAGTATTCTAGGGTATACCGATTTAATGCTCATGCAAGGTGATAATCTCACAGAGCGCCAGCGCGATTTTCTCCACCGTATGCAAGGCACAGTGCACCGCATGGAAGTATTGGTCTCTGACTTGGCCGATATTAGCCGCATCGAAAGCGGTCACTTTTTCATGGATGAAACACGAGTGCCCGTTGAGCATGTCGTACAAGCCTTACGTGATAGCACTCAGCCCGAAATATTGGCAAGAGAACATCAGTGGGTAGAAAATATAGAACCAGATTTACCAGATATGCAGGTAGATTATTATAGGCTCTTACAAATCTTAACAAATCTGGTGAGCAATGCTTATAAATATACGCCAAATGGCGGTACAATCACGTTGACAGTAAAACGGAAGCACAATCGTATTCAATTTAGTATCAGCGATACAGGAATTGGATTGAACAAAGAACAAATTGCACAGTTAGGGACAAAATTCTGGCGAGCTGAAGATGAATATACTCGCAGCCAGCCCGGCACCGGTTTAGGTTTTGCCATTACACGCGGGCTTATCGAGCAAATGGGTAGCCAGATTGAAATTGAAAGTGAGCCGGGAAAAGGCAGTACCTTTACTTTTGATGTTGCAATTGTGCCGGACGCGTTATAGATGCATGTATTTCTTTCACCTCATTTAGATGATGTGCCATTGAGTTGTGGGGGTCTTGTCCATAGGCTCACCCATAGCGGCGAAACGGTTATCATTTTAACAGCCATGGCCGGCGACCCGCCCACGCCATTGCCACAAAGCCCGCTTATTGAAGAGCTTCACCAACGGTGGCAATTGGGTGATAACCCTATCGTAGGGCGACGGGCTGAAGATGAATGTGCGGCACAGCGTCTGGGCGCGCGGGCGATGCACCTCCCCATTCCTGATTGTATTTACCGTACTGCAGGCACAAAAGCACTGTACACTGATGAAACGGCTATATTTGGCAATATCTCGCCAGCAGACCGCGCCCACTGGGATTTACTCAGTGCCCCATTGCCAGCGGAAGATGTTATCTCGTGTCTATATGCGCCATTGGGTGTTGGTCATCATGTAGACCATCAAATTATACGCGATTGGGGATTAGCTTTAGCAGATACACACCCCAATTTACCGGTATACTTTTATGAGGAATATCCTTATAACCACGAAGATGAAGCCATTGAAGCTGCTCTAAACTTCCATACAAATACGATGTCCCCAGAAATTATTATGATTGATGATGAAGAACTTGAAGCAAAATTAGAAGCAATTGCCTGTTACCAATCACAAATTAGTACCTTCTGGTCATCAATTACAGAACTACGCCATGACCTCATTCACACCATGCAGCAGATTGGTAATGGTCAACCTGCTGAACGTTACTGGCGAATAGTAGATAACGATCATTAGAAACGCGCAAGGATTAGGGAGAATCAAGATGCCGAACGGAGACGCATTACAACAAGCACGCGAAAAAGTAAAAGCCCTGCTGGAAGCGGCACGAACAGGCGCTATTATTCCTATTCGTCTGCCAGGGCAAATTGAAGAAATTGAAAAATTACTAGAGCAGGCAGAGGAAGAGGCAGCAGAAGCGGAAAAGGCCGCTAAGCAGGCCGCTGTACCTGCTGATGTTGATGAATTAATCAAAGAAAACGCCAAGTTCGTCTCCGTAGCAGTTCATGAGTTGCGCACGCCAATGACCAGTATTCGGGGTTATGCGGATATGTTGAACCAGCCAGCTATGGGCGAACTGAATGATATGCAAAAGCAATTTCTAGATGTCATCCGCACTAATGCCAGGCGCATGGAGAGCCTGCTGGCCGATGTAAGCTATGCGAACAAAGTGCGCGCTAAAGTGCTTAAGCTCACGCCTAAGATGGACATGTTTAAGAACGTGGCCATGGGGCTAGAGAAAAAAGCGCGTCCAATCGCCGAAGAACTGGGGCGGCAATTAGAGTTTGACATACCTGACGGCCTCCCCCTACTCAATACTGATGGCGAAATGTTGCAATTAGCCTTGATGAAACTGATTGAAAATGGCTTGCGCTATTCACCAAAAGACACTGGCAAGGTAGTCGTGCGCGGCGCAGCAGATGGCAGCACACTCGTCATCACTATTGAAGATAATGGCGTTGGCATGACAGAAGAAGAAATAGCCCAGCTAGGCACGCTTTATTTCCGTAGCGATAACCAAGTGGTGCGCGATTATAAAGGCAGCGGGCTAGGCATCCCTATCGCATACGGCATTATAGAAATGCTCGACGGCAGTATTGAGGTTGAAAGCACGCCCAATGAGGGCACAAAGTTCACCGTCCGCATTAAAGGCATGAGCTAAATCACGCTTACTCTAAGTTTCAGCAGGCGTGCTCAAGAGTGCGCCTGTTTTGCTTTCCCCTACACGTGTTTGGCTTTCCCCTGTAGAATGAGCCGTCATGTCCAAAAGCGAGGAAAATCAAGGAGTAACATAACCCATGTGGCAGCCGACACGGGTAGAACAAGACCGCCTGAACAAGGTGGCCGAGCTGGAAGCGTTGGGTATTGATTTATACCCGGCACGGGTGCAAAGAACCCATACAACTGCTGAAGCTTTAGCCGCCTATGAAAAAGCAGAAGCCGCTAATCCTGAAAGCCCTGAAGAAATAGCAGTCACTGTATGCGGGCGCATCCGCCGTGCCAACATCAAGGGTAAGGTCGCGTTCATGCACATTGAAGATGAGCATGGGCGGATACAATTGTTCTTCCGCATTAACGATGTCGGCGAAGAAGCATATGAACCCGTTAGGCAAAAACTGATTGAGGTAGATGACTTCATACAGGCCAGCGGCACAATGATGCGCACTAAAGCTGGCGAAATCAGTGTGCGGGTGCAAGCCTACCAGTTGCTTGCAAAATCGCTCAGTCCGCTGCCTGTTGTGAAGCAGCGCGTCGATGATGATGGCAATGTCATTGAATATGGCGAATTCAGCGATGTAGAAACACGCTACCGCCAGCGCTATGCCGATCTTGCAGTTAACCGTCACATGCGAGAAGTCTTCAAAAAGCGGAGTAGAATTATCCGCGCTATGCGGCATTTCCTGGATGAGGAAGGCTTCTTAGAGGTAGAAACGCCAGTATTGCAGCCAATTTATGGTGGTGCTGCAGCACGTCCATTTACAACATTCCACAACGAACTTCAGCAGGAATTGTATCTGCGCATTAGCTTTGAACTTTACCTCAAACGGTTGC
>DAOTWU010000417.1:0-2681 GCA_034435735.1 Anaerolineae bacterium
AATCTGTATAGTTCAGCAAGCCAGCTTCTATCATCTGCTCCATATAGACAAAGTCATCAATAGCGCCGATGCCATCATTGACGCCTGTGGGAGAGAGCGCGCCACTCACGACAATCACATTCGGGTCAATAGATTTCACCCGCTCATAAGTAACGCGCAATAGCTCGACATAATTAGCCGCGCTTAGCCCTTCAACAGAAGTCCACTCTCGGTCAATGTTCTGCTCATTCCACACTTCAACCGCATGCACCATGCCCGGATAGCGCTGTAAGATAGCGCCCACGAAATCCGCGTAATCCTGTGGGTTGGCGGGTGGTCCATGTTGCGCGAGGTAAACACCCGGCTCTCGTGCCCAGTCTGGTGCAGTGACAACAGAGATTAGCACCTTCAAACCAAATTTGTTGGCCGATGGCAAAACGAGGTCAAGCATGGCCCAGTTGATATTGCCTTTTTCTGGCTCTAATATCTCCCAGCGCACTTGTTGTTTGACCCAACCTAGCTGTAAATCGTTAGCAACCGAGTTAAACCAACCATCTTGAAATTCCTGATTGAAGTCTGGCACTTCTTGCACCTGAATACCCACTTGAAAACGACGGTCTTCAATCGGCACTAATGTGGGTGTCATGGTGGGTTCTTCCACTGGTTCATCGGTGGGCGCGTTCGGTGGGATAGTGGGCAGTACTTGCGCCTCTACTGTGGGCGGGGCTGTCGCTGTTGGCGGCGGTGTGGTTGGTGATGGGGTCACAGACGGTGTTTGCGCTTCAGCAACGGCTGTTGTGCCTTGTGGTAAAGCGACATCTTCCGATAGCGAATCCTGTTCGCTATTCGGGTTTGGGTTATAAGTGTAGAAAATCGCGGCAAAGGTTGCTGTACCGACAATTAAAGTTAAGACAGTCCATACAATTACAAAACCGCGCAGTTGACTACGTACTCGCCGTGTCGGAGTCATAGTTAAACCTCTTTCCTTAACGCGCACCTGCTAAAGCATTACATGCCGGACAGCTACCATCAGCACGAATAATGGCATAGCCTGCCATGGGGTCTGCCCCCCAATTTGTGAAGTCCACATTCCAGACAATCATCAACCGCACTTTTCCGCTTTGTGAGGATAGTGCTGCGGCTTCTGCCAAATAAGCGGCCTGCTGTGATACAGTGAAACCTTGTGCCCATGTGAAGCCAGCAGGTAGAGAACCATAACCTTCTGCTGAAAGATAGCCTAACTCGGTGAAGCAAATCGGGCGTTGTCCGCCTGTGGCATTCCAATACGTGTTAACCATGCCCCAGAAGTAGCGTGTATAGTAATTGTCACGCGGGTCGCCTTCAAAGCGGCTGGGGGCCACAAGACCTTCGTTATAGTGTGCACCAAGGCAATCCATATAATTCAATGCACCAGCTTGCACCATCTCGCGCACATAGCGGTCATCATTAACCACCTTGCCGGGGAAGGCCGCTTCTGCCCCCGTGGGGGCGGGCGCTGCGCTGATAACCATCACACTAGGGTTAATGGCTTTAATGCGTTCATAGGCCAAGCGTAGCATTTCGGTATAGGCTGCCGCACTAATCTGGCCTTCTGGCCACTCGCGGCTCAAGTTTGGTTCATTCCATACTTCAATCGCATCTGGCCCCATACCAGCCACGCCGCCAAGAAACTCCGCGAACCCTTGAACATATCCCTGTCCACCAGCTTCTAAATCATTTGGCCAACCAACAATACCTAACAGGATTTTGAAGCCATTGGCGTGGGCATTATTGATAGCATCTGCTGTGATGCCCGGTGATGCTCCAGGGCTATACCGTATCTGCACTTTCATCCAGGTCATGCCTGCGGCACGCATGGCATTAATGGCGCGGGCGCTAGATGTGCTAGTGACATGGCCGCCATATTCAAAACCTGCGGCAATGCTGCCAGCACCCGGCGCCGCAGCAGGTACACCAACCGGTCCCACTGGTGCGCCTTGTGGCGGGGGATTTGTGGCGACGATTGGCGCAGGGCTGGGGGTAATGGTTGGCGTTGGCGTTGGTGTCGCTGTGGGTAATGGTGTTGGGGTGGGGGTGGGTTGGAATACCGCAACTGCTACACCACTGCGCGGACTAGATTCTTCTACACCGATAACTTCCACATTAATGGCGTAGTTGTTATCAGGAGCGACGATAGTGACAACGAGTTCCTCATTTAGCCCTGTGATGATTTCATCAAGGAGGCCATCTGCTGATTCTATACGCCAACGTAGCGCTAGGTCTGCCGTGCCCGGCGCGTTGGGTATTTGCGTTTTGTACTCACGGATGGCATCCAGCACATCAGCTGCTAAATCATCCTCAAGCAAGTCATCAAATGCTACGCCTGCTAAGGCAAAAGGCACGGTCCAATCCATGCGATAGCGTAAGGCGTCACCTGTGGTCAGCCAAACACGTGCTGCCAGTTCTCCCGCTTCATTGACATATTCGACATAAGGGGTTTGGATGAGGGTATTAACGCCAGAAATGGCGTCCATCCCGTCCAGATATACCCGTATCGGGGCGCCTGGTTCAATAGTGCCGCTTTCGCTTGTTGTGGCTTCGGTCTTTACATTGCCCAATGCGGCCAACGCAGCATCATAGCCAATTGTGGCAAAGCTGCCACCCGCCTCGCGGATAGATTGTGCGGAAATATCCAGCACTAACTGGTAACGATTGACTTCCCG
>DAOTWU010000418.1:0-8302 GCA_034435735.1 Anaerolineae bacterium
ATTATGGCCATGGTGGGCAGTATTGACTATAACAACGATGCTATTGATGGGCGCGTCAACGTGACGACAGCGCTACGGCAACCCGGTAGTACGATGAAGCCCTTCACCTATTCAGCAGCAATGGAACGCGGCATGACCCCCGGCGATGTGATTTGGGATGTGCCAACTGAAATAGATAATGTTTATGGTGGTGCACCATATCGCCCAGTGAACTATGACCGCGCCTATCATGGGCCAATGCGCATGCGCCAAGCGTTAGCCAATAGCTATAACATCCCCGCTGTCCAAACTTTGCGTTTAGTCGGCGTGGACTATCTATTGCAATTGATGCGCCGCTTTGGTGTGGAAAGTTTGGGCGAAGATGCCAGCCGTTATGGTCTATCTCTAACGCTAGGCGGTGGCGAAGTTAGCCCATTAGAACTCACTAACGCCTTCGCAGTATTCGCCAATAGTGGCGCTTATGTACCAGCAACATCCATCCTGTGTGTACTCGATAAGGATGACAATATTATCTATGAGTACGAGAATAGTTGCCCACATGGCAACCTCACCGCCAATAGTGTGCAGCGCATGGGCTTCGGCGAACAGGTGTTAGACCCGCGCATCGCCTTCATCATCAGCGATATTCTGGCGGACAATACCGCCCGCAGCCCAGCTATGGGTTCTAATAGCCCATTGCGCACTGATGGTATTATCTCTTCAGTGAAAACAGGCACAACAGACGATTTCAAAGATAACTGGACAGTTGGCTTTACCCATAATGTTGCCATTGGCGTTTGGGTGGGCAACAATAATGGTGACCCGATGGTCAATACATCGGGCTTGAGCGGTGCAGCACCTATCTGGAATACAGTGCTGACCAATATCTATAACAATTCGGCGCTATTGGGCGCATTTGCTGGCGATAACGGCCAATTGCTCAGCGACCAACTTGTGCCACCGCCGGGCGTCACCTTGCGGCGGATTTGCGATGTGCGGCGTTTGACCGACCCATCACCAAGCTGCCCAGCAACCGTGAGTGAATGGCTATTAGATGGGCCAGCGGGCGTACCTGATGGCAACGGGGGACTATATTACCCCTCCCAACAAACACGTATGTCACAACCACCACCAGTTAGCGGTTCTTATGTGCAGGAGATAGAGCCGGGCGTGTTCCGTACACTAGCCTATCCATTACCGCCAGAAGTGGCCAACGGCATTCGCTTTAACGTAGCGCCCGGAGAGCGCCAACCACCGCCACCCAAATATTGTCGCGTGCCGGTAGAACTCGCGGCGCAGGCAATTGGAGCGCAGGAACTGCTTTTTATCGCGCCACCGGCAACCTCACAAAAAGACGCTGTGGCAGCAGAAGAATATGCCCAGGCGAATGGGCTGGCTTTCTTGCCTACGATTGATTGCACACCGGAGTTACTCGTACCGACCATCAATTATGGGCCAAATATCGTGACGGCCATCATCACATCCCCTACACCGGGGCAAGTGTTGACGGGGCCAACGCCCATCATCGGCACAGTGCAATTCTCTCCAGAAGTGCAATTCTATAAACTAGAGATATTGGGGCCAAACTTCCCAGATTGGACAACCTTTGGTAGCACACATAACCAAAGCGTCATCAATGGGCAGCTTGAAGAATTATATGTGCCATCGCTACCGCCAGGGAATTACCAGATACGGCTCATCTTGATTAATCACAATGGGGGAGTGGTGCAGCAACCCTACGTTGTACCTATCCGAGTGGAGCGTTAAAGCTAACAGAACAAGAACAGGGGGCTGCATGTTTGGCAGCCCCTATTTTCTTTTATAGCGCGTTTTCATCCAACAACGGAATGAGATAAATCACAGGCTCTTCATAAGGATGCGCTTCTCGAATAGCATGCACTACAGCTTTTGCAACTTGCCGCTCACAAAAAGTTTCAATCCGCACCTCTTCAACCGCATTAATGCTCTCTTTTTCGCCAATATGCGGATTAGCAGCAGCAGAGGGTTTGAAGCGACCTGTTCCGGTATTGGTAAAAGCACAGTGGGTGTAATTGCCAATTATCCCTCCCCCTGCCGCCGAAATTGCATCCAATACTTGCTCTACCGCATCAGGTGGCGCGGTCACCACAATCATAATTCGTTCAGTCATAATATCCGTCCTTCCTCCACTAACATAACTATGTGCGGCTATTGTAACCAAATAGCGACAAATTAGGCCGCTTAAGGTGCAAACTACGGTATGATTGGGTAGGATAGTGCCTATATCGTTCATATTATGGTTTTATCATAGGTAGAAGCTCATGCGTATCCGCCGCGACCGTTCCCAATTCACCTTTCGTAAGCGCCGCCGTAGTGGTGGATTGTTGCCATGGGCGGTGGTTTTAGGCCTGCTGGCAACAGTTGTTGGGCTATCGTGGGGGCGCATCGGTCAACTATTAAACCCCACATCCCAAACAGCTAATGCCGATTTACAAACTATTGAAGCTGCCTTTTTGCGGGGTGATTTGAACACTGTGATTGAACAAATGCGGCGAACGCTAGAACAAGAGCCAGAAAACACAGAGATATTGCTGTGGTTAGTGCGCGCCTTGCTCTACCGTAGCTATAACGATTACAACTATGCTGCGGACCGTCAATCTGCCCTCACTTATGCCGAAGCCGCTTACCACCGTAAACCGAAAGATGCGCAGGTCTTAACAATTTATGCCCTGGCACTACAGGCTAATAATGCGCCTCTCGAAGCGGCGGAAATCGCCCAACAAGCGCTCAGAATTCAGTCAGATAACGCGCTAGCGCGGACGGCACTGGCATTGGCTTATGCAGCAGCAGGCAGTCATGAACTAGCCAACCGCGAGATGCTCCATGCTGAGCAACTTTCAAGACAGGCGGATATAGCCACTCGCATTGATATTCTGCGAGCGCTAGCGATTACTTATAGTGATTTGGGGCGCTATGAAGAGGCGCTGAAAACGGTGGATAGCGCGATAGCTCTGAATAACCGTTTACTGCCATTACATTTTGAGCGGGCATTATACGCGATGCAAATGGGCAATGCCGATGTCGCTACTGTCGCTTATTTTCAAGTTTTGGCCTATAACCCGGAAAATGTGAAAGCACGACTGAGGTTATGTGAACTATCAACCCTATTGCGCGAGCACGAAGCAGCGATTGACTACTGTAGCGAGGTGGTGAGCCGCGCCCCAGATTGGGCAGAAGGATGGTACAGACTGGGGCGTGAATATTTCTTGCAGGGGAACTATCGCATGGCGCAACAATCGCTCAACCGCTGTACAACTTTGCAAGTGGCGCAGGATGTGCCGATACCAGAACGGCGATTTGAATGTTGGTATTTGCAGGGGCAGGCGGCAGAGATTTTGGGCGATTGCCCTTCATTACTCGCAACATATAATGAGTTTCGGGCGATGGCGGCGGTGGCAGCTTTAGAGCAAACATGGACTTACCCCCCAGAAGGGCCGCCAAGCTGTGTAACACCAACAGCAAACAAATAAAAAACCAGCGCAATGGCTGGCTTTGTGGACCTGAGGAGATTCGAACTCCTGACCTCTACAGTGCGATTGTAGCGCTCTCCCAGCTGAGCTACAGGCCCTTAAGAAGTGGCTGCATTGTAGCTTTTATTGCGTCCGATTGTCAAGATTGAAAGATAATAACAGGCATTCATCGCTGGTAAGCCTGATGAGGGCTGTGCATTCGCACCAAATGTTATGAATGTAACATGACAGAATGGCCTGCAAGTTGTTATAATCTACCTAGTTTGTGATATGGCTTTACTATTGAACTTCTTTTATCTTCACAGAACCATGCCCCTCCTATGGGGGTATCCTCTGGTTAAATGGTTTGAAAGGTGATGTAGCCTTGACCTCGCTCGTAACAACTGTCACAGAAACACTTCGTTATCGTGGTGCCATCGGTCAGTGGAGCTGGGTTCTACACCGCATCAGCGGGCTTGGCGTGGTGCTCTTTTTAGTGCTGCACGTCATTGACACCTCATGGGCGGTGTTCTATCCGGCGGAATACGTTCGGGCTATTGCCGAATACCAATCTCCCCTATTCACCATTGGGGAATTTGCACTGGTAGCGGCGGTGGTCTATCACGCACTTAATGGCTTGCGCATCATCATTTTTGATGCCCGTCCGAACCTGTGGAAATATCAAGGGCAGGCGGCATGGGCGGTGTTGATTGGCACAGTGGTTTTGCTTGTGCCGGTCTTCTTGCTCATGTTCGGCCATGTGCTGGAATTCTACAATTCTGGACGTGCAATTTTGCCGTTAGGTGAAGTGCTGGCCGGTCAGGTACGCTTCATTGTCGGTATTGCCGTAGCGGTTATCGCTGCCATGCTGCTCAGCGGCCTAGTTGGCTTAGTACAGGGTGGCACAACTGGCGCAACCCGCCCGCGCGGCAGTAAGCTAGAGCGCTTCTGGTGGGCGTTTATGCGCGGCAGTGGCCTGATTATCATCCCGTTGGTATTTGGCCATCTGGCAATTATGCACATCATTCAAGGTGTGTTTGACATCCAATTCACCGAAGCAGCCACAGAGGCGGGTATCTTCGCCGCTGGTGCTGTAGGACAGGGCGCTAATGTAACTGGGACAGCGGTTGAATTTGTTGCCGACCGCTGGAATACGCTGGTGGCGGGCGTCGCTGTCTGGCGGGTTTATGACTTCGCGCTGCTTATCTTAGTTGTCATTCATGGTTTCAATGGCTTGCGCTATGTCTTCACCGACTATGCAGGCAATGCTTTTGTCAAACGCGCCTTAGTTTATCTGACGATTATGGGGGCTGTGGTGCTGCTGGTTGTAGGCGGTGCTGCACTGCTGCAAAGCGTTGACCAAACCGCAATTGAAGAAGCGCAACGCGCTTATGAAGCCCTACTCCAATCGTTGCACTAAAGCAAAAGCGCCCTATCTTCTATGATTGGGGGCTTATTCAGAGAAAGGTAGCAAAGATTCATGCCGACACATCAGTTTGACGCGATTATTGTTGGCGCCGGTGGTGCGGGTTTAATGGCAGCGTTGTATGCTAGCAAAGGCGGGGCAAATGTCGCCGTCGTCAGCAAGCTGTACCCAACCCGTAGCCATACCGGTGCAGCTCAGGGCGGTATCGGCGCTGCGCTGGGCAACTTAGAAGAAGATAAACCCATCTGGCACGCTTACGACACGGTTAAAGGTGGCGACTATCTAGCAGACCAAAATGCTGCTCTGGTGCTCGCAGAGAACGCCATTGATGCGGTGATTGAGCTAGAGCACATGGGTTTGCCCTTTGACCGCACACCAGATGGGCGGATTAGCCAGCGGCGTTTTGGTGGCCACACCAGCAACTTTGGCGAAAAAGCCGTACCCCGCGCCTGCCACGCCGCCGACCGCACTGGTCACATGATTTTACAGACGCTATACCAGCAATGTATTAAGCAACAAGTGCGCTTCTTCGATGAGTTCCATGTTGTTGACCTCATCATGAACGACGGCAAAACCGCCGGTGTCATCGCTGTAGAGCTGAGCACTGGTCAATTGCATGTTTTCCATGCCAAAGCCGTCATGTTCGCCACTGGTGGCTGGGGGCGTGTTTGGAGCGTGACCAGTAACGCCCATAGTTTGACGGGTGACGGCGCGGCTATTGCACTGCGGCGCGGCATCCCGATGCAGGATATGGAATTCTTCCAATTCCACCCCACGGGCATCTACAAGATGGGCATTCTGATTACTGAGGGCGTTCGTGGTGAGGGCGGTGTATTGCTCAACCGCCATGGCGAGCGCTTCATGGAAAAATACGCGCCTAATATTAAAGACCTCGCCAGCCGCGATGTCGTCAGCCGCGCGATTTACCTAGAAGTGCGCGAGGGCAACGGCATTAACGGCAAGCCGTATGTCTATCTAGACATCCGTCCGGAAACGGTAAACCGCTATTTTGCCGAAGCTGGCGATAGCCGCCGTATTGACCGTGAATATGTTGAGAAGAAATTGCCAGATATTCTGGACTTCTGCCGCACCTACCTTGGTGTTGATCCGGTCAAAGAACCTATGCCAGTACAACCAACCGCGCACTATGCGATGGGTGGCATCCCAACGAATGTTGATGCTGAAGTCGTGATTGACGCTGACTGGACTGTCGTCCCCGGTTTGTATGCTGCTGGCGAAGTGGCCTGCGTGAGCGTTCATGGCGCGAACCGCCTCGGTACAAACTCGCTGGTAGACCTCATCGTCTTCGGGCGGCGTGGTGGTATGGCCATTGCGGATTACGTCAAACAAGCCGATTTCGTGCCACTGCCAGATAATCCCACAGCGGAGATTGAAGCTGAATTAGAGCGCCTGCGCAGCAGCAAAGGTAAGACAAAGCCCTATGAAATTCGCCAGCAGATGCAAGAGCTGATGATGGCCAATGTGGGCGTCTTCCGCACCGAAGAGCTACTACAAGGCGCGGTTGATGGCTTGAAAGAGCTGCGCGAACGCTATCGCACAGACCTCGTCGTTGAAGATACGGGTATGCAATTCAATACCGATTTGCTAGAAGCGTGGGAATTGGGTTGTATGCTAGATTTGGCCGAAGTCACTGCCTTGAGCGCGCTCAACCGTAAGGAAAGCCGTGGCGCACATAGCCGCGAGGACTACAAACAGCGCGATGACGAAAACTGGATGGTGCACACACTCGCTTACCGCGAAGGTAGCGATGATGCGCCCGCCTATCGTCTGGATACCAGCAAGAAGGTAGACCTGTCGCTGGCGGAAGAAGATGAGCGCTTCAAACCTAAAGAGCGCGTTTACTAGATTAACCGCGGGGCGAGTCTTATCGGGGTTCGCCCCTTCTACTGGCAAACGAGTATTAGGCGAAACGGGTAGAAATCATGCAAGTTACATTTAGAATTCGCCGTTACAACCCCGAAGTTGCGGGGAAGGACAAACCCTACTGGCAAGAATTCACGCTCGACGATGTCGAACCCACCGACCGCGTTCTAGAGCTGTTACACCGCATTAAGTGGGAACAAGATGGCACGCTGGCGCTGCGGCGCTCTTGTGCGCATGGTGTGTGCGGTTCAGATGCGATGCGCATCAATGGCGTCAATCGCCTGGCCTGTAAAGTACTGGTGAAAGATGTAGGCACAAAAATACAGGTAGAGCCAATTTTAGGCCTGCCCGTATTGAAAGACCTCATTGTTGATATGGAGCCTTTCTTTGAGCATTATCGCTCAGTGATGCCTTACTTCGTCAACGATGACCCGCCACCAGCAGATGGCCGTGAACGCCTACAATCACAGGAAGACCGCGAGAAGTTCGACGATACAACCAAGTGCATTCTGTGCGCTTGTTGTACCACCTCCTGCCCCAGCTTCTGGGCAAATGGGGAATACGTTGGGCCTGCGGCTATCGTACAGGCGCACCGCTTCATCTTCGATACGCGCGACCATGCCGCCAAAGAACGCCTCGATATTTTGAGCGCACCCAACGGTGTTTGGCGCTGCCGCACTATCTTCAACTGTACACCTGCCTGCCCGCGTGAAATTGAAGTGACACGGGCGCTGGGTGAGGTGAAACTGGCCATCCGCAAAGGTTCGCCAGAAGGTGTCATTAAGGTTTAGGCTGTAAGGTGTTGTATACTGAGGGCGTCCACACTATACCGGACGCCCTTTTTTATTGCCTTGAGGTGGCCATTGAATAACGATTATTTTGATGATGACATCAACAGCCATATGATCAATTTCCCCGTTGCTACACAGGTGGAAGATGAAGAAGAACCTGTATGGACGTGGCGGCGGGTGATTTATCTCATCATCGCCCTTTTGATGATTGCGGTCTTTCTCTTTTACACCATCAGCCCATTATTGATGCAAAGCCGCCGCAATCCCCATCCGCCTATCCCCACGCCAACGCAACCACTGAATAGCATCTAAACAAAAATAGGCGAGGGGAAACCTCGCCTATCAATAGACTTGTTGGCAAGTTATGCCATAACGTGTTCGTTGCGTTCACCAGCGACAACGCTGAAGACAATACCGCCCTCGCCCAAATCAGCGATGATATGGTCACCGGGCTTAGCACCACCTTCCAGAATGGCCATAGCGAGCGGGTCTTGTAGCTCTCGCTGAATGGCACGCTTCAATGGACGAGCGCCAAAGACGGGGTCATAACCACGTTCTGCCAGATAGCGTTTGGCGGCATCGGTCAACTCTAACGTTAGTTCGCGCTCTTCCAATAACTTCTGTAGGCGCTCTAATTGAATGTCTACAATGCGTTCGATGTGTTCCAGCGTCAAGCTATGGAAGATGATGATTTCATCCAGACGGTTCAAGAACTCTGGACGGAAGACATTATC
>DAOTWU010000419.1:0-3939 GCA_034435735.1 Anaerolineae bacterium
TAGTCCATATCCACTGGATAGGTTGGCTGATGTTCGTCCTGATTGGGTTTGGCATTCTTGGCTCTGCGCCTATTTCGGCTTATCGCATGAGAAATCCACGTTGGGGTTATTTAGCCGCAGTAGCCGCAGGTCCTTTCTCCAATTTGTTGGTTGCGGTCATTTTTGGCCTAGCTTGGCGTGTGATAGGATTTGCGCAAGCGCCACGTATCATCTGGCTGGTCGTCCTTATCGCCATATCGGCTTCGATGGCTTACTCTTACTTCTACCGTGGTTTGCCGTGGCGCAAGCCGCAGCGGATGCGTTATCGTGTCAATCTTAGCGAGCCATTCAGCCGCCATAACCTTCCCCTAACTGGCGCCATTATCGCGGCAATTCTGGCGGTCATCGTTCTTTTATTCGGCGATAGCGGTTTTGTGGCACAAACACTATTCCTCGCTACAAGTATGACGGTCTCTATGAACGTGCTGCTGTTCATCTTCAACTTGATTCCATTGTTCCCACTAGATGGCTGGCACATCGTTTTGGCAGCATTACCCCCCGAACCCGCGACATGGTGGCAACGCAACCAGCAAAACAGCCAATTCCTGTTCATGCTGCTCATCATCATGAGCTTTTTACCGCTCAGCATTGACCCCTTAGGGCTTATCATCGGGCGGCCAACCTTCTGGATAACGAACCTTATTCTCGGAGTATAAATCTGTGGGCGCGCTGTACCGTATCCGTCAGGGAACACAAGCTTTACTGGCGTTTACGCAAACGGTCAATTTACAGCTTGTGCAACAATATCTAACATCAGAGCAATATATGCTGTTTTTGACCATGCGGCATAGCGAGCAACTTCATGCGGTTCAGGTCTTGAATACGGTTCTTGAGCAAGAAGAGCAAACGCCTCAAGATTTAGCGGTTGCGGCGTTGTTACATGATGTTGGCAAAGCCCGCTACCGCATCTATATATGGCAAAAGACCATTGCAGTCCTTGCAAAACGGTTTTTACCCAAACTTTACGAGAGATGGAGTGAAGATGTAGCGCCTCATCAATGGTGGCGACGGCCATTCATTATCAAAGCGCACCATCCACGCTGGGGCGCGGAAATGCTAGCGGAGACAAACGCTTCAGAGCGAGCGATATGGCTAGTGGCGCACCATCAAGATAACGCGGATGATTGGAAAGAACACCCTGATTATCATTTACTCTTACGGCTACAAAAAGCAGATAGTGCTCATTAATTGGTCTGTGATTGGTATTGGTTGAGGAAAAGATTATGTCAGAAATCAGTGTAAGCATTCTCGGTTTAGGGAAATTAGGCATGTCGATGGCGCTAGCTTTACAGCGCTACAATCGCTCTGGGGGGAAATATCATCTCAAACTTACAGGGTATGATAGCCGCCAAACGCTAGCGAAAACCGCCAATAAAAAAGGCATCTTTGATCGTGTAGAGTTTGAAGCCTCAACAGCCGTTCGGGGGCAGGATATTGTGGTCATCGCTATGCCCTATGCGGAAGTGGAAGCGACATATCAGCGTATCAGCGATGACCTGCGCGACGATGTCGTTATATTAGACACATCATTACTGACCCAACCATCACAAAAATGGTCAAAGAAATACCTGAGCGAAAAAACACATTTGGTGACCATTGCCCCCGTACTCAACCCCAAATATCTATATGAGGGGCTTGATGACCCAGAGTTGGCACGAGAGGATGCTTTTGACAAAGGCACAATGCTCATTATGCCCAGCGCGCGTTGCCCAGCAGAAGCGGTAGACTTGGCGACAAATTTCGCTGTGCTATTAGGTTCAAAACCCCATTTCTTAGACCCTGTTGAATTTGATGGACTTATCGCCGCGACGGAAGGCTTGCCCGCTTTAATTGGTGTCGCTTATTTTTACACGCTGCTCAAAAGCGAAGCATGGGGCGACTTGCAACGGGTAACTAATCCAGCATTTGGCATGTTAACCCGCCACCTATTCGATACCCATCCCGATGATTTGCGCGACCAATGGCTACAAAATAAAGACAACCTCGTGCGCTATACCGATGCATTCATCGCCATGTTGCGCCAATTTCGCAATAGCATCGCAGAAGGCAACCTCGACGCGATAGAGGCCGCCACAATAGATGCCGCGCAAGAATATGAAGCATGGATAAACCGCCGCCATAACGATGAATGGGATGATGACAATCCGCCAGCACTGGATGGTGGCAGCACCTTACTAAGCGGCCTGTTAGGTGGAAAATTGGCTGACAGACTGCTCGGACGCAATACAGACGACTAAAAACATCTTCAAAAGTTCTACTTACCAGTAATGCCCGTATTCGATATGCGGGCATTTTACATTTAGTTTACAGTTTTTCGATATTGTATTGACCTTCTATGGCTACACTGCATCTGGAAACACAACCTATCAAGGAGGTGAAGCCATGCAAGGAAAAAGCATTCTCAGAATAGGTGCTGTAGCCATATTGGCCATTATGTTGGCGTTCTTAGGTGTTGTTCAAGCACAAGATAATGGCACACCAGCTTTAGGTGTGAGTATCACCAATGTCGATGGTTCAGCATATATCACCCAAGTTTATCCCAACAGCCCCGCAGAAGCGGCAGGGTTACAACATGGCGACATCATCACAGCGGTCAACGGCGATGCGGTCACATTTGATTCCCTTGCCCCTACAATTCGCAGCTATGAAGTGGGTGATACGGTCACACTCACCATTGTGCGGAATAATGAAGAACTAGATATTGATGTGACACTAGAGGCGTTTACCTTACCGCAGATGCAAGCAGTTCCGCCACGCATGCCCAATATGCCTAACATTCAAGACCTACCCAACATGTTCTTTGGGGGGCGTCCGCTTCTTGGTCTGCGCTTAGAGCCAACGGACGAAGGCTTTGTCGTGCGGGAAGTCACAGAAGGTTCACCAGCAGAAGCTGCTGGCATACAACCCGATGACATCATCACCCATATAAACGGGGACACCGTAGACGACATTAATCTATTGCGGGAAATCATCATGGACACCGCGATGGGTGATGGTGTGCTAGAGCTAGAAGTTTTGCGTGATGGCGAAACGTTAACCCTAGAAGCCGATTTAAGTGATGCCCTACCCTTTGGCAATTTTGGCGATGGCATGCTGGAGTTCAACTTAGGTAATGGTGGTATCTCGCTCTCGTTTGATGGCGAAAATATCACAGTTGAACAGCTTGACGAAGATAGCCCACTATATGAAGCAGGGTTGCGTGAAGGCGATGTCATCACGGCTATCAATGGCGAGCCAATTGATGCAGGCATGGGGCTACAACTCTTTAGCAATCGTGATGAAGAGGAAATTACGCTCACCGTTGAGCGTGGCGATGAAACACTGGATATAGCTATTCCACGTGATGCGTTAACACCATTTGCCCTCTTTGATTTCGGTCACGGATTCGGTGATGGTTCAGGCATGTTGCCATTCAACTTTGGCCAGCGCCGCCAACCGGTCAAGTTGGGCGTTCGCTATGTCATGTTGACAGAAGATAATGCAGCAGATTATGAGGTTGACCTCACTGAAGGTGCATATATTGCCGAAGTTCTGGCGGATACACCCGCAGAAGAAGCTGGCCTACAAGAAGGCGATGTTATTACAGCGGTCAACGGTGATGCAGTAGATAATGAGCATCCACTTGGCGATTTGCTGGCAGATTTTGGGGCGGGCGACAGCGTTACGCTGACAGTGTGGCGTGATGGTGAGACAATGGACATTGATGTCACCCTAGCCGATATTGCCAGCGCAGGTCCTTTGGGTGAACTTTTTGGCTTACCCCAAGGCTTCGGCTTCCGCTTCGGCCCAGATGGTTTCCACTTCTTTGGACCAGATGGCGACATCATCCCGCTAGAAACCCCAGAGGTCAATAACCAACCAGAGCTATAGTCCTATGCTCTCCTGAACATGACGCCCGAC
>DAOTWU010000420.1:0-5075 GCA_034435735.1 Anaerolineae bacterium
CATCCGCAGCGCCGTCTGGTAGTGCTCCAGCGCGCCCTTATAATCGCCAATGGCCGGGAGATGTGCACCGAGATTATTCCACAGGAGGGCAGCATCAATGGGGGCGACGGCCTCGGCATAGCCCGCGACGCGCTCCATATGCGGGCGCAGCGGGGTGAATTCCGCGGGTAGGCCATCTAGAGCTTTTCTACTCATCCACACTAAAGCCACCGCCAGGCGCGGCAGGGGGCTGCTGGCCGCGCTGGCGTCTTGCAGGCGGGCAAAGTCTGATAGCAGCGGGTGAATTTGGTAGCTATCGCCCTCTCTCCCCAGCAATCCATAGCGCCGTAACAACCGCAGTGCATCGTTCAACAGCTCCAGCATGTCATCATCAACAACTTCACCCTGTTCATCCAATCCCCCAGTGACCTGCTGGAACAGCTCTAGCGGGATGGGTTGGTTAGCCGCCAGATAGCCACCAGCGATGAAGACCTCGCGCGCCATCGCTTTGATGCGCATTTGCTCGTCGCTGTCGCCCGCTTCATCTGCCAGTTGTTCCCAGCTCAAGAGGAAGGTTGCCGCCACGCTGGTATCGTGCTCGGTCGGGTTTTCGTCCTGTTCTGCCCAGCCCTTCAGCGCGCGATGCGCCAGCGGGTTATCCGCCAGCTTTTCCAGATAGGCGGCGGGCGTCAGGTGTTGGTTCTGCTCCAAATAGCGCCCAGCCAAATCCAGCGCCAGCGGCAAATCGCCCAGCCGCTCCGCCAGCGCGTCCAGTTCGGCATCATCGACATCGTTCAAGCGTGGCGCCAGCTTGCGCAGCAGTTGGCGGCTCTGTTCGCGCGGCAGCGTCTTGATGGGGCAGGCCGTCGCGCCCAAATTGCGCCAGCGGCTTTCGTCCATGACGCGGGTGGTGATGAGCACATGCTGGCCTTGTAGCAGTTGGCGGATGTGGTTATAAACGCCAGCCTCTTCCACGTTATCCAACACAATTAGGCGCGGGGCACTACTCCGCCAAGCTTGCAGCGTCATCTGCATTTGCGCGCCCAAATCATTGGGCGGCAAGTTCAAGCCCATCACCTGCCCACAAGCGGCGATTTCCTCCGCCAGACGGGAGTTGAGGCTGGTCTCGTCTGTGGCTTTCAGGTCAGCCATGTTGATCCAATGAACGCCGTAGTAATAGCGGCCATAGCGATGGGCGTATTCCACCGCCAACTGCGTTTTACCCACGCCCCCAATGCCAGAAGCTGCCGCGGCGGGGGTGATGGCGGCGGCGGCGTTGCCGTTAGCGTTGAAGAGTGATTGCGCCAGTTGCTTCAGTTCCTCCTCCCGCCCGACGAAGTTGGGATTTTCACCATGCTGCATCCGTGAGCCGGGGGGAATGAGGCCGCGTTCGGGCAGTGTCTCCGCAGATGGTTTCACTGGTTCAACTATAGTGGACTGGGGCGCTTGCTGAAGTGCGTTCTTCAGCGCCTCAAAGCCCGCCGCGTGGCTCTGGCGGAAATCCACCCGCTGGTGACTATGAAACTGGTAATTCAATTTATCCAAATCAAAATCTTCTAACCAAAGCAGTATCAAGCGCCTTTTGTTGATAAACGCGAACATCCATTCCTTAAAAACCTGTTCAGAGGTTACGGCCTTCTCTGTCATCACACCGATGATGATGCCAGATGTTTTCAAGCCGCGATCAATCCCCACCGCCCAACTTTCATCAGCGGCAATGTCATCCTTATCGCGCCATGTGTTATAGCCCCAACTGCGCAACTTATCGCGCAACTGAATGGCAAAAGCTTCGTCCTCGCGCTTATAGCTGATGAAGACCTGTTCCTGCTGGCTCATAAACACCTCCCCGTGACGGCCATACACCTACAACTATAACCGCGCGGTTAATAGCCCGCCACCGCCCCGCCCATCCTTCAACTGTCTTTCCCGCCAAGTCTGTGCTATCATCAAAATATAACGAGCGCTAAACAAAATCAGGTGAACATGACGCAAATACTACTGGTGCGCCACGCGGTCAATGATTACGTTAAAACGGGCAAGCTGGCTGGTTGGACGCCAGGCGTGCACCTCAACGACGAGGGCAAAGCGCAGGCGCAAGCACTGGGCGAACGGCTCGCCCCTGCGCCGCTGGATGTCATCTATGCCAGCCCGCTAGAGCGCACGATGGAGACGGCGCAAGCCATCCAACAGCACCACCCGCATCTGAGCGTTATCGAACATCGCGGCATTGGCGAGGTGGATTATGGCGACTGGGAGGGGCAGGCCATTAGCAATTTGCGCCGCCGTAAAATGTGGGAAGTGGTGCAAGAATATCCCTCGCGCGCCTATTTCCCCAATGGCGAAACGATGCGCGGCGTGCAAATGCGCGTGGTGAACGCTATCGAAGAGATGGCCGCCAAACACCCGCGCCAAACGGTCGTGGCTGTTTGTCATGCCGACCTGATTAAGATGGCTGTCGCCCATTTTTTGGGCGTGCATCTGGATAACTTCCAGCGGATTATCATCTCGCCAGCGTCGATAAGCGTCCTGGTGCTGGGCTTTGGCCGCCCCTATGTCGCGGCAATCAACGACACCGCCCACGTGCAGGCGCTGGCGTACAAAAAGAAACAATCTACCGCTGCGGCGGATTAACACCCGATACGAACGAGCGACAGGGGCAGGTCATAGCCATGCCAAGAACAGAGATTGATTTGAATCCCGTCGATTTCATCACTATCGACACCATAGGCCCAAAAGGCAAGCGCGTCTTTTACTTGCAAGCTGGCAAAGATGGGCAACTGGTCTCTTTCGTCATAGAAAAAGAGCAGGCTTGGGCGCTGGGCGAGGCGATAAAAGAGCTGGTTGATGACCTCGACGCGCGGTTTAACGAAACCACAGAAGTTGACATCAGCAAAATGGATATGAACCTGCGCGAGCCTATCGAACCGCTTTTCCGCATTTCGCAGATGGGGCTGGGCTTCGATGAAGAGCGGCAGATGGTCGTCCTCGTGGCACAAGAGTTGGTTATCCGCGATGGGGCAGAAGAAGAGGAAGAGCCGGGCGTGGTGCGGATGTGGTGCACCCGCGAGCAGATGCGCGCACTGGCAGAGCAAGCGCTGGAGACGGTCAAGTCTGGGCGGGCAGACCCGAAACAAAATGGCCGGCTAGTTTATTACTGGACCTAATGAACGACAAAACGCCACCGCCACAAGAACCAGAAAATGGCCTCACTATCGAGCGCGCACTGGCCATCTTGCAACAGGGCGCGTTTGGTGAAGAGCAGGGGCTAATGCGCTATAGCTCTAACTACACATTTCTGCTCCCTGTCACCCATGATGATGTCACCGTGCTGGCGATTTATAAGCCGCAAAAAGGCGAGCGCCCGCTGTGGGATTTCCCAGAGGGCACATTGTGCTATCGCGAGGTGGCGGCGTTCATCACGTCGGAAGCACTGGGGTGGCATCTTGTGCCGCCGACGGTGCTGCGTGACGCCACACGGGGGCCAGGCTCGCTCCAGCTATTCATCAACCACGACCCAGAATATAACTATTTCGCCTTTGACGAAACGATGATACCCCAACTCATGAAGTTGGCGCTGTTCGATGTTATCACCAACAATGCTGACCGCAAAGGTGGCCATTGTATCGTTGACGATAGTGGCCATTTATGGGGCATAGACCACGGCTTGACTTTCAATGTAGAGCACAAGCTGCGCACGGTCATCTGGGATTTTGCTGGCCAACCAATCCCAGAGCCGCTATTAGAGGACTTGGCGCAACTTTGTGAACAGCTAGAAGATGCTGATAGCACCTACCGCAGCCAATTGAGCGCCCTCATTCACGAACGGGAAATTGCCGCCTTCCAGCGTCGCCTGCAAAAAGTGCTGCAAGAGCGCACCTACCCCAAACCAGGGCGCGGCCCCAACTATCCGTGGCCACCAGTATAACGCCAAAACAAAAGGACGGGCTTTATTAGCGCCCGCCCCTAATTAGTTTAATCGTCATCATCCTCTTCCGGCTCTGGAATAGTAACGCCGGGAGGTAGGATAGATTCTAATTTTTGGCGTATGATTTGGTAGACTTCACCGGGTTCGGCGTGGCGGCCTAATTGCTTCTTGGAGAAGACGAGGTCACCATTTACGGTTACCTCAAAGCGGCCACCGCTGCTGGGGATGAGTTGCCAGGAACGCACAAAAATGGCGATAGAACGATCGCCGAGCACTTCAGCCGTCAAACTGACGGCGCGGTCGGTATAGTTTCAAGGCACACAGTATTCAAGTGTGACATCCATAATGGGATTCTGCATGTTTCACCTCTTTATATTGCGTTATAATTGAAATACAGTTTAACTTTATCATCATCATCATTATTTGCCTATAACCACACAGCACTTATCTAACATCATCTTGAGGAGGCTTACCGCGTGAATGCGTTAAATGAACTTTTTACAGAGTATGTGCGGATGCGCCAGAATGGGCTGGAAAGCCGCGAAGCGCTCCAGCACTTGCGCCCGTACATCGAGCCGCTGGATAACAAGAGCAAGCAACATCTGGCGGCCATGATGCGCCAATGGGAGCATGGTGGCGAAGCCCCAACAGCGCCAACAAGCGAAGCCCAGCCACCACGCCGCTCATCCATCATCAAACCACTGAACGGCCCACCACCCGGCGCGCGTCGGGGCGAAACGCCAGATGTCGAATGGATTGCTTGCCCTAACTGCGGCAAGATGAACCGCCGTGAGGATGTCTTCTGCTACCAATGTGGCCAGATACTGGAAGAAGATGACAGCCAATTCGCAACACAGACATTCGCCGCCACCGATGACCTGTACCGCGACGACTATTTTGGTCCAGATTCTATCCTTGTTATGGAAGTGCGCCATATTGACCGCTACTTTGAATTACGCCCACAGACTACAGACCATGAAATTGTCATCGGGCGTAGCACTGGCAACAGCGCCATGGTGCCCGATATTGACCTCGCCGAATTTGGCGCAGAAGATTTAGGCGTTTCTCGCTTACATCTGGCGCTCAAATATGATGGCGAAAGCGAAGCCATTCAAATTCATGACCTTGGCAGCAGTAATGGCACATTCCTCAACGGCCAACGCCTTAACCC
>DAOTWU010000421.1:0-3654 GCA_034435735.1 Anaerolineae bacterium
GGAATAAACAGAATGCCACCAGCAGCTTTACTCAAACCAGCGCGGACAGCCTGTAAATCATTATCTAACAAAGCCGTTTCATCAACTTGCACCAAGCTTTTTAAGCCAGATGGCCCCTTCCCTTCTGACATGAGCAAAGCAAGGCTATAAGCAAGCGTACGCTTACCAACGCCATCTGGCCCAATCAGAATAATGTGGCGGTTCACCGATTGGGTGAGGATGTTAATCATCTCCCGCAGCAAATCTTCACGGAAATAAACGGCGCGCATCTGCCCACGTTGCGAGGCCTTCACATGGTCTTGGGTTGTGCCACTACTGCGCTTTATGGGTAAAACCGCACTGGAATCAGCAACGATGTCCTTTATTGCTTTGGGAGTGATACCATATTGGCGCAGTAAGCCACTGGTACTGATACTACCTTCTGCTAAGACGGTTAAAACATGGTCCGTATCTATCCGCACTTCGTGCATAGAATTGGCCACGCTCAAAGCATCGTCAAGCAAAATCACCGTTTGGCGACTGAGCGGCACTTTACGATTGCCACGCGCCACAAAATCCAAATTGCCATTACGGTCAGTGCGGTTTTGTGCAGCAAGTAAAACCTGCCGCTCTAGTTTTTCTAAATCCACACCGCGTGTGCTGGCAAAAGCATCCAACAAGCGGCGGGCAGCAGTCTTTGGCCGCCGAATAAGCGCCAAAAGCACCAATTCAGGATAAATTACATTTTTGCGAAATTCATCTTTAAGGGCTACAGCCTCATTAATGATGGTATCAAGGTCTTTCGAGAGTAAATCCGGGTTAAGAGTTGACATAATTTGCGCTTATCCCCAAAAGTACATATCGATATTAAGTTAACCTAAAATAGGTCTGTTCTACAAGCCTTTGCTTGTTATTCCCCGGCCTGCTGGTAGATTTTCCCCTAATGTTAGGGGTAATTGGCCATAAGCAGGTTGTTGGCCAAAAATTACAGCACAAGCCGCATAGGCTGCTGGGTCTAATGGGCTATAAGTCACCATATAAGTGCTAATGGGGGCAATCGCCAACCAATCATAAGGTGACCAAAGCGCCACTACTGCTGTTCTGTCTGGTGGTAAAGCCTCAATCAGGCGCTGTTGAGCCGTATCCGTATAAGCATTGATTGTAAAAGCGATAACTGTTTCAGCTTGCTGTGCAGATTGCGTCGCCCATGCGATTTCTTCGGCTGTTGGTGATTGGGATATAGCCAACCAATGAACTTCATCACTGTAAGCAGCGCAAGCCCGCTGAATCACTGTCCGCGTCGCTGGATAAATAATCAAAGCGCTTTCTGGCGATTGTAGCGGGATTAACCCGCTTTGGTCACGGGCAAGCGTAATACCAGCCGCGAACATCTCCTCTACTAGGGCTTGATGAGCCTCAAGGTGAACACGTTCGCCAGCAGTAGATGGGTCTAAGGGTTGCCAATCTAACACCCCAAAACGCTCTTTAGCTAAAAGAATGCGATAAACAGAATCATCAATGCGTGTTTCATCAATCAAGCCATCCCGCACAGCCGCAACAACTGCTTCAATAGACCGACCTTGCGCCTCCAATCCCACGTTAGCACCAATGAGTATCATATCATGGCCAGCAAGCACTGCCTGCACTGCTGCTTCTGGCGGAGTAAAGGCGTTATCAATCGCATCCATATCCAGCGCATCGGTCATTATCAGGCCGTTATAGCCTAACTCTTGGCGCAATAGCCCTTGCACTAAGGCAGGTGATAAAGATGCGGGATATTGGTTATCTATTGATGGCAAAAGTAGATGACCGACCATGATGGCCGCAACACCAGCATTCATAGCTGACTGAAACGGCACAAACTCTATACGTTGCAATCGTTCTAAGGGATGCAGCAATACAGGCAATTCGGTATGAGAATCCTCACTCGTATCACCATGGCCAGGGAAATGTTTGGCCGTAGCAGCAACATTGACAGACTGCATCCCTTCTATAACGGCGGCAATTATTGGCGCAACAAGTTCAGGGCTATCACCAAATGCACGACGCCCAATAATCGGGTTGGCTATATTGGTGTTTAAGTCAGCGACTGGTGCTAAATTCATGTTAATACCAACAGCTTTTAGCTCTTCCCCTAATGCCATACCAAAGCGGCGGGCTAAGGTCACATCGCCAGAAGCCGTAAGTAACATTGGGACAGGCCACTGCGTAAATCCATCTTGCAAATGGGCAATAATCCCGCCTTCTTGGTCAATCGCAATAAAAAGCGGCAAACCGCCGCTATCTACTGAAGTTTGCTGGTAAGTATTTGTCAAGCGCGTCACTTGTGATGGCGTAGATACGTTGCGCCCCAATAAAACAATCGCACCAGGCTGGTATTGCTGCAAAAACTGTCGCTCGCTCTCGATAAGGCTATCGCTATAAAGGCTAACCATAAACATCTGGGCGACTTTTTGCTCTAAAGTCATCCCATTGAGCAAATCCCTAATACGCTCTTGCGCAGTTGAAATATGGCTGCCAAAGCTTAAGGCAATCACGGTAAGGAAAAAAAACATGTATTTAAGGCGAAACATACAAGTTTTCCTTAGCGAGCGCATCAAACAAATCACAAATGGCTTCATCATACAAATCTGAATTCAAGCGTATTTCAGTTTGTGGCGCAAAGCTATGGAGCAGGCGCAATAATTCCCAAAATGCAGCAATGTTGAGCGGTGTCCATTCGGGGCCTGTTGCAAAACCAATGGCGATAGTGCGGGGGCCATCGAAAAAATAAGCCATTTCAGGAAGCGTATAGCCATCAACATCTACCTT
This sequence comes from Anaerolineae bacterium, assembly GCA_034435735.1. Classification (GTDB taxonomy): domain Bacteria; phylum Chloroflexota; class Anaerolineae; order Aggregatilineales; family Phototrophicaceae; genus S146-30. The sequence continues at coordinate 2,791 of DAOTWU010000421.1, forward strand.
CAAGAAAAACGCGCCATAAATAATCTGTTGCGCTAACAAGTTTATAGCTGCATGCGGCGAAGAGAGCATGACTTGTGCACCATTTGCAACCAAAATGATACGAGAACCAATAAAAGTATGGGCATTGGCCAATAGATGTTGAACACATTGGCGCATTTGTACGGGGTCTAAACCACTGATTTCCAACTCAGCCATATCTACCGGGGCGGAAATAAAAACAGGGGATAGTTGTTCCCATAACTCAAGCAAAGTTGGCGTCGCTTCTGGCAAGGCTTTTCTCTTCATCGTTGTCCCGCATTAACTCGAACATTCTTCACTATAGCATAGAACAAACATTATGCTTTAAAAACCATTTTGTTGAATGAACATAAACTGGAGAAACGTCACTTGTTCTTCTGGTGTCATAGGTCTAGGGCGCGCTTGCTCTTCGATGATGCCTGTAAATAAGTCTACGGTGAGCAAACGCCCTTGATAAATATAAAGCGTATCCATAAAGAAGCGGCGATTACCCCAAAATTCTTGATCAAAGAAAAGATTACCTAACCCATAGTGAATAAAAGCTTGGTGGGCGTTATCAGTAAAAAACTCAAACGTTTGGGGCTTATGTGCCTGTGTGCCAATCACGGCATCTGCCCCCAAGCTGGCTAATGTGCGAAAGTCCAAGCGTTGCCTTTCCGTTGGTGTGTGTTGTTCTACTTCTTGGTATTGCACACTGACAATCACAACATCATAGGTTAAGGCAAGCTCGGGAATAACTTCATTCAGCCAAGCCATATCGCAATAAGCTGCACCAGGTCGCCCCGCATTTTCATTTACTAGCGCAATATCTGGACCAGCCCAATTACAGGCAATAAGCGCCACCGT
>DAOTWU010000422.1:0-8868 GCA_034435735.1 Anaerolineae bacterium
CAGCGCGCTCCGCTTCAATAGCCGCTGCTACTGCACCAGCGACATGGTCAGCATTGACGTTATAAGCGCTATCTGTCCCCAAACAAATCGGTGCAATTACTGGTGTGATATTTTGCTGTAAGAAGCTGTACAATACCTCAGCCTTTACCCGCTGAACTTCTCCCGTATATCCCATATCATGGCCATCTCGCTGCATAGGTGTCGCTGTAATCAGGCCGCGATCCACGCCACTCATTCCGATAGCATCTACACCCGCACCCAACAAATAACGTACAAGGCGCTTATTGACGGTGCCACAAAGCACCATTTCAACAACTTGTAGTGATGGCGCATCGGTAATTCGCACACCATCCAAATAGCGCGGTGTAATACCAAGCTGCTCCTGTAAAGCAGAAATTTCTTTACCACCACCATGTACAATAATCACAGGCGAAGCTAGGCGATGGACTGTTTCTGCCAACGCGCTTAGAAAATTCTCATCAGCAATTTCATGACCACCAATTTTGATTACTGTGACCATATATCCCTCTAAATAAGCGCTGTTGTTTCATCAAAGCCAAACATAAGGTTGAAATTTTGCACCGCCTGCCCTGCCGCACCTTTACGCAAATTATCAGTCACACTGGTGATGTGTAAGTATTGCGACGATACGGGCGTCAAGCTAATGGTGCAGTTATTTTTGCGCACAACATGCCGCAATGTTGCCTGTTGCCCAGCAGGCAAAACATCCACCAGCGGCTCATTGGCATACGTCTCTTCATAGATGGCTTGTGCATCATCTGCTGTAATCGCCTCATTTAAGGTCACATAAATACTTGCCATAAGGCCGCGATCTACTGGTAACAGGTGAGGCACAAAAATGAGCGGGCCACAATCTGGCATAAGCTTGGCAATTTCCTGTTCCATCTCCCCAACATGGCGATGTACACGACCTGGACTATATGGCGACAAATTGCCAAATACTTCAACAAAATGGGTGTTAGGTTTGGGCGCACGCCCAGCGCCAGATACGCCAGACTTCGCATCAACCACAATGGGTGTTTGTGGTGACAATGCGCCAATTTTCAGCAAGGGGTAAAGCCCTAGCAGTGTGGTTGTGGGATAACATCCTGGAACAGCAACTAAATCTAGGTTACTCAGCTTCTCTCGATGAATCTCTGGCAAACCATACGGCACAGGCAACAATTCTGGATGAGGATGCTCTACACCATACCATTGCTGGTAAACATCAGCAGTATTGAGGCGGAAATCCGCTGATAGGTCAATCACTTTGACATTTTGTGCTAAAGCGCGGGCGGCCACTGGCGCAGATGCCTTATGTGGCAATGCTAAAAACACAGCATCGACAGCACTTAAATCAGCCTGTTCATGTGGAATATAGGTGAGGTCAGTGCCAGCAACAACATCACCTGCATAAGTATCGGACGTGGCGAAAACCAGCGACACATGGGGGTGTTGGCGCAATAACGTCACTAAATCCTGCCCCGCATAACCAGAAGCGCCATAAACACCAACACGTATGACAGCGGACATTTGACTCACTCCTATGTAACAAAAAGCCCTGACCTACTCATTAAAGAGGTCAGGGCCTAGTTAGCGAACTTTCGGCAAATTAGGGTCAAACAGCACACATCCAGCCGAAAATTCCCGCCATGACCTCAGTGGCATGGGGGCGACGACGAAGACGACGACGGCTGGCTATTAGGTGCTTATTCAACATCATGAATCACAAAACCACTACTAAAATGCGTTATAAATCGGCAACAGTTTACGCAAACAAAAGACAGCCGTCAACGCAAAGAGCGTGTTTTGAAAAATTTTGTGCAAAATTTCATGATTCATCGGCAATCTGCACAATGGCTAATGCCAATCAATATCTATACCGATTCTGTTAAAGCTTGTTTAGGAAATTTGATGTTTGCTTGACGATAGCCGTGTATAATCTTAGGATGCCAGAAGTTCTTTATATGACCATACTACTTAAGTAAAGTTACTCCATGATTGAAGTAGAGAACCTCACAAAACGCTATGGTTTACATGTCGCCGTACGAAATTTGAGTTTTATCGCCCAACAAGGTGAAATTGTTGGCCTATTGGGGCCGAATGGGGCGGGAAAAACAACCACTATGCGCATTTTAACTGGCTTCATGCCCCCCACTAGCGGGAGAGCTGTTGTTGCTGGTTATGATGTAATGGAACAATCCATGTCTGTACGGCAGCATGTGGGCTATTTACCAGAGCGCGTCCCCCTATATCCCGATATGACCGTCGAGGGATATGTATCATTCTGGGCAAAGCTGCGCGGCGTTCGCAAAGTTCGGCAACAAGTAGATTATGTGTTAGAGCGTGTACAGCTCAGCAATCGCCGAAAAACCCTAGTACGCAACCTATCCAAAGGCTTAAAGCAGCGGCTTGGGCTGGCTCAGGCACTGGTTCATAATCCACCAGTCGTTATTTTGGACGAACCAACCATCGGTATTGACCCGCAACAAGTTATCGAAGTGCGGCACATGGTGCGCGAATTAGGCAACGACCACACGGTTCTATTCAGCACCCATATTCTAAGTGAAGCAGAACAAGTCTGTGACCGCGTCGTCATCATCAATCACGGGCAAATAGTGGCACAGGGCAAACCCGCCGATTTACGCAAACAGCTACAGCCAGAAACACATATCTATGTTCACATTGATGGGGCAGATGAAATAGTCATCAAAAACATCCTTTCCCAAATCTCTAGCATTACAGCAATAGAAAAACAGGGAGAAGGCTGGGCTATTCGCAGCCACCGCGATACAGACATCAGACCGCAATTAGTAGAACAAGTTCTAGCCGCTGGTTATAAAATATTAGAATTACGGCCTGTGGCGATGACACTAGAAGATATTTTTCTCGATATTATGGAACGGACAGGTTGATTTATGCGCAGGATGCGAATTGTGTTCATGCGCGAAATGGCGCAATACTTTGCCTCGCCAACGGCATACATCATTGCAGCCGGCTTTTTGCTGGTTACGGGTTTGCTATTCAATAGCGATATTGCTTTTAGCATCGGACGAAGAGCAGTAGACCCCGCGTTAATCCCCTCATTTTTATCATTTGTGATGGTCTTTTTTGCGCCATTACTAACGATGCGCTTATTGGCAGAGGAAAGCCGCGAGGGAACACTAGAATTATTACTCACCGCTCCTGTAAGAGATAGCGATATTGTGCTGGGGAAATTCTTCAGCGCGTGGTTCTATTACACCATCCTATTGCTCACCACCGCTGTTTACCAATTTATCCTCAACTCTATGAACACCCGTCCCGATATGGCTCATACCATTGGGGCATATATTGGTATCTGGTTATATGGTGGTGCGACGTTGGCTGTGGGGTTGTTCTTCTCAGCCCTGACCGATAGCCAAATTGTATCAGCATTTTTGGCAATGGCCACGCTTTTGCTATTATGGCTTGGCGACATCGCAGGGCAGATTATTGCCGATTTAGACTGGGCCAATTTGGTGAGAAATCTCTCGTTACAGGGGCATTATTCCACGTCTTTCGCCGTTGGATTAGTTCGGGCAGAAGACATTGCATATTATGCCGGCGTCATTGTCGTCATGTTATTCATCACCATTAAAGTTGTAGAATCGCGGAGGTGGCGATAGTGGAACGCGAACCGATTGTTATTCGACGCGGGGCTATCGGTCAATGGGCTAGTTTTATCGGTGGGATAGCGTTACTTGTTGGGGTGCTTTCCTTATTATTCCAGCGTGGATTATCAAACCTCAGTATAGGTGCATTCATTGTTGGTGGCATTAGTACCGCTATTTGGGCGTTTGTCACCCCGCAAGATTTTCGCAATTTCATCACAGGTAGACAGGTTCGCTATAGCACATCTGCCGTATTTTCCACGCTATTACTTATTGGCATCGTGGGCATGGTTTATATTTTTCTACAACGCGAAGTTATCACGGTTGATATGACCGAAGGGCGGCGGTTTTCACTCAGCCCACAATCATTAGATGTGTTGGACGATGTGATGCGTGCGCCACGTGATATTCAATTAACTGGCTTTTACACGCGACAAGATTTGCGCCAACGAGAAATTGATGACCAGTTCTTCCGTTTATACGAAGATGCGACAGATGGCAAAATTCACCGTGTTTATATTGACCCAGATATTCAACCAGGTATCGCACAGAAATTCATCGAGCGTTATGGCACGATAGAAAGCGGATTTAATCTATTCTTGTCATTCATTAACGAAGATGGTTCTCTCGATATGGAGAGCACTATCCGCGTACCGCGCAGTGAAAGTCAGGAGCGTGATTTAACTGAATCACTTTCACGCCTGCTCATTGCAGGGGAATTCAAAGTGTATTTTACAATTGGGCAGGGGCAATATGACCCGCTGGATACAACGCAGCAAGGCCTTTCTGGTATAGAAGCAGGCATCCGTGAAAGCGGCCTGATAACCGCCCCGCTTGATTTGGCAGCACTGGCACAAAATGGTGAAGGTATCCCTGCAGATGCTTCTGCTGTTCTGATCATCCACCGCACTGAACCTATGAGCGCGGCAGAAATTGCTATTATCGATGACTATATACAACGTGGTGGCGCGCTCTTCATCATGACGGACCCACTATTGGCGGAAAACAGCTTCTTGAGGGAAGAAAGCGCCTTCAATAACTACTTGTGGGAGCATTTTGGCCTAAAGACTTTAGACGCCGTTATGGTTGACCCAGCATCTAGTGGCCAAACGCCTTTAGATATTATGAGCGCTACTGTGTACTTTGACAATGATATTGGCCAACGCTTGAATATACAGGATGATCCAGATTCTCGAACGTTATTCCGCATTGCCCGCCCTATCCTGTTGGATGAAAACCCGCCAGTAAATAATGGGCGTGTGATTGATACATCACCTTATAGCTTTGCGGAGATAGATTTGCGCTCGGTTTTTGAGACCAATACTTACCAGTATGACGAAAATGTTGATATACCAGGCACGCAGACAACAGTTGCTTGGGCATACGACCAAAACACTGGCGCAAAAGTATTGATTGTTGGTGATAGCGATTTTGTCACTAACGGGCAAGTTACTGCTACGCTAGGGAACGCATTGCTCTTTACTGATGGTCTAGCATGGCTAACGGGTTTCGGCGAACGGGTGAGCTTTGGCGTACAAGCATTCAGTACGGGGTTGCCAGTTCTACAGGCAGATGGCCCTACATTAGATGCTATTGCACTTTTAACCATTGTGATTATCCCCGGCACAGTTTTAATCATGGGTTTGGCTGTTTGGTTTAGGCGGGCACGGCGATGAAAAAACAAGGTGGGCTTTTAGTTCTAGTTATCCTTTTCATTAGCATGGCTATATTATTGGTCATTCAAGACACTACGCCAGAAACACCAACCGCACCGCCAACACTTCCGCCAGGCGATGTGAGTGAGTCTATTCGCTTATTTCCTGGTATAGAAGTTGATGATGTTCGCTGGCTGGAAATCATTGATACTCGCTACGAATCGCCCCTCAGAATTGAGCGCGAGGATACGCAATGGCTCATTACCCTGCCTGATGGCAATACGCAAAATGATGCCAATGCGGCGGCGAATTACATCAATAGTATCATCAGCTTGCAGTGGACATCTCGATTGAGCAACATCGAAGATTACAGTGTATATGGTTTAGCAGATGAACAACCAACGATACAAGTGCACTTTGAAACACAAGATGGACAGCAACATCAGCTCTTATTAGGGGATATGACTAATGATGGTAGCGCGTTTTATGCGCGTGTAGATGAGCAAAGCGTGGTCTATCTGCTAGCTGCACCAACGGACGATACATCATCGCCAGGATTAGCGGCCCGTATATTCCCAACCATCACCCCAGAACAGGTGATGGCAGTGCGGTTGACAGACCCTCAGGAAAACATCTCAATGACTATTGTTCAACAAGACGATGGCACATGGGGACTTGCAGATAGCCCGCAAACACTAGACCAAGATATTATGCTAGCGCTCATTCGGGCAGCCATTGAAATGCGCTACCGCAAAAGTATTCCTTTGGATGAAACGGAAACACTAAGCACCTACGGCTTGGATGAAGAACGTGTTTTGATGGTAGTTACGTTACTGCTCGATGATGGAAGCGGGCACAACATTGCAATTGGTGATATAACACCTATGCGAGATGCTTTTTACGCCCTTGTTGATGAGCAAGACGAGGTGTTTTTGATAGACCGTGCACCCGACCCGGTGTCATTCTTGTTACATTATTTCGAAGAATATAAAATTAACGCCAGATAACTTGACAAGAATGCAACAACGCGTTAATGTATTTAGGCGTGTTAGAGTATTTTATTTGATTCCTACCTCTAGATTATTTCCCCGTCTCAGGCGGGGTTTGCTGCCTAAATAAATCATCGTAACGAGTATTATTCCAAGTTCAGCTTTTTATCATCTGGCGAAAATAACCAAAGTTTCGCCGGGTAAGTGAATTTTGCGATAAGCTCGGAGATAGAGACGGAGGTAAGCCCTGAGACGGGCTTGTGGGTATCCTATGATGGTACAGGTACAGATGGTACAAAATGAGCGCGAAGAATTGCGCACCCAATTAATTGAAAGGGCTCATAAGCAAGGGTACATCACCTATGATGAAATCTTGGCGATGTTACCTAATGTTGAGCAGGATGTCGCCCTGCTAGACGAAATTATGGACGCCCTACTAGAGGCGGGGATCGAAATTATTCCTAGTGGTCAGCCGGCTCCTGATAAAGTAGAAGATTTATCTGAGGATGATGTTGAAACCGAACTCGATAACAACATCGAACTCGACATCGATGGCGAAGAAGAGCCGGAAGATGATGAGCTTGAATTGCTCTTCTCAGATATTGACCTGGCCAATGACGCAGGTTACCAGCAAGCACTGGATACTGATGATGTGGTCGGCCTTTATCTAAAAGAGGCGGGACGTGTGCCGCTCCTCACTGCCGAAGAGGAAGTTGACCTTGCTAAGCGCATGGAAGCAGCAGAAATGGCTCGCGCAAAAATCGAAGAATTGGGTGAACACGCTTTCACCGATGATGAGCTATACGATTTGAAGCAAACGATCATCGATGGTGAACTGGCACAGGAGCATCTTATTCGCGCTAATGCCCGCTTGGTTATCAGTGTTGCCAAAAAGTATATAGGTCGTGGCGTGCCGTTCCTGGACTTAATTCAGGAAGGCAACATTGGCCTGATACGTGCAACCAACAAATTTGAATACCAGCGCGGCCATAAGTTCAGCACTTATGCCACATGGTGGATTCGCCAGGCTGTGAGCCGTGCAGTAGCAGACCAGGGGCGCACTATTCGCGTACCAGTTCATATGGGCGACCAACTCAACCGTATGCGGCGCGTTCAGTTACAGCTGCTACAAGAATTAGGGCGCGAACCAACTATCGAAGAGCTGGCCCAAGGTATGGAAACCACACCGGATAAAGTAGAAAACCTGCTGGAAATTGCCCGTCGTCCAGTCAGCCTAGAAACACCCATTGATGATGAAGGTGATAGCACCTTCGGCGATTTTGTAGAAGATGTCAACAGCCCTGCCCCGGCGGAAGAAGTGGCGACCCATCTATTGCAGGAACAGCTGCAACAAGCGCTGGACAAATTGCCACCCCGTGAAGCGCAAATTTTGCGCTTGCGTTATGGTTTGGCAGATGGGCGCATCTATACACTAGAAGAAGTTGGACAAACTATTGGCGTGACGCGTGAACGTGTGCGTCAGTTAGAAGCGCAAGCACTGAACCGCCTGCGCCAATCCTCTGCACATGTTATTTTGCGCGACTATCTCTATGAGGAGTAAGCTTTGCGCTCAAAACGTGTTGGAGGCCCAATTCTCTGGCCTATCGTCCTAATTGGGGGCGGGTTACTGTTATTAATCGATAACTTCCTCCTACTGGAAGGATTTAATGCAGTTAATCTCTGGCCCCTGCTTCTTGTTATTGCTGGTATACAAATACTCCTGCATGGAGATTTCACGATTAGTGATGCAGCGCGCACATTCGGCATCACACGGGGTAGCGTTGAAGCCGGCACACTAGAAATTAACAGCGGAGTGGTGGATGTCAGCATTCGCCCTCTCCCTGCTGGGCAAGAACGTCTGATTGCAGGACAGTATGCCCCACATGCTCGCCCATCATTGCAGGTAGAAGGGGTGCATGCCCATCTGAAAATGTCTCGCTCTCAAACACGCTGGTATGATTTTGCCGATTGGGCATTAAGCCTAACGCAAGACATGCCATGGCGTATTTTGATAAGCACCAATCTCGGACAGGTTGATATTGACCTGTCCGAACTCATTCTTGAAGATGCTGTTGTTGCAACTGGCTTAGGGGATATACGGCTCGTTTGCCCAATTGAAGCCTTTGGGCCAATACAAATCCATTCCCATCTAGGAAATGTCCACCTCATCACACCTCATGGCTACCGTGCCACCATACACATTCAAACAGGGCGGTTTACTCGGATTCACCATAATCCGGAGCGCTATGAAACTGTAGTGCCAGATGTATATGCCAGCACAGAAGCAGATGAGGATGCCCCGCCAATAGAAATTCATATTCGCACTACCTTTGGCAACATCTATCTCGGTTAACTAACATGTCTACACCATTTCGTTTTGTAATACGCGATGGCCTCGCGCATGATATACCAGCTTGCCTAGAACTCGACCATACTTATGAGACAGAGCATGTCTGGCAAATGAGTATTTTTCAAGACAATTATGGTTGGGAAATCAAGTTCAAAACGGAGCGCTTGCCGCGAATATTAGAAACTACCTATCCCGCCAACCAACGGCGTTTGCAACTGTCTCTGCCAACCAATCAATGTTTT
>DAOTWU010000423.1:0-8894 GCA_034435735.1 Anaerolineae bacterium
ATGGACTTGCCAGTGCGCGCGATTCGTGAACAAATTGCCAGCGCAGTAGACTTAATTTGCCAGCAGCAGCGTTTGCGGGATGGTTCACGTAAAATCATCTTCATTACCGAAGTGCAAGGCATGGAAGGTGAAATGATCACCATGTCCGACATCTTTGAGTTTGAGCAAACAGGTTTCGAAGCTGGTAAAATCGTGGGGCGTATTCGCCCAACAGGCATTCGTCCGAAGTTTATCGACCGGTTGGAAGACGCTGGTATCCATCTGCCGCCATCGGTCTTTGGTATTGGCGGTCGGCGTTAGAGTTGCCAAACTCTACTAAATAGCATGAGAATCGGAAGCTATTTTCCGGTATTATAGTAATAGAGGGGGAGTACGTGGCATATTGTACTCCCCTCACCTTAAGTGTTACCCAAACCGCATAAGACGGTAGATAGTGGGGTAAGTTATGGCACCAGAACAATTATTGATACTTGGTGGTGCGGGGCTGTTAGCCGTTGTTATTGTGGCGATTGGTATTTGGACAGCCCGCTCTGAACAAGATTTAGTTGAAGAACGCTTAGGGCGTTATGAGCAGCAAGAACAAGAGTACCAATCTTTTCTTTCCGGCACAGTTGATGAAGAAGAAGAAACAAGCAGTTCAGGGTCTCAAGATCGTGGACAAGCGCTGAAAGCAATAGACAACATCCTCTCTGAAAGAGGGTTTGGCAAAAAGTGGAGGCGGCAGCTCTCCCGTGCTGACCTAAAACTGACAGTTGCTGAATTCGCCGTATTGCACATTATCAGCATGGCGGGTTTCTTCGCGTTGGGGTATTTTGTACTCTTCAGTGGTGATTTGATTATGTCAATTATTGCCGGCTTTGTGGGATTTTTTGCCCCACGTATTTACGTAGCGCGAAAAATCAGCAAACGATTGATCGATTTTGAAACCCAATTACCAGATACATTAGGGCTGTGGGTGAATGCGCTACGCTCAGGTTATTCCGTTCTACAGGCTATGGAAGCCATCGCTAAAGATGCGCCAGAGCCAACAAAAACAGAGTTTGAGCGTGTCGTGCGGGAAGTGCAAATCGGCATTGATATGCCAGATGCGTTAGACCACCTGTTAGAGCGTGTTGAAAGCGAAGACCTCGACCTCGTTATCACTGCCGTTAACATTCAGCGCGAAGTTGGCGGTAATCTGGCAGAAATTCTTGAGACAATCAGCAGCACCATCCGCGAGCGTATTAAGCTAAAGGGTGAGATACGTGTTTTGACGGCGCAAGGTCGTATCACGGGCTATCTCATTAGCTTCTTGCCCATTGGTCTGGCGCTTTTCTTGAATGTTGCTAATCCGGGCTATATGGGGCAGCTTTTCGAAAATCGAGGCTGTGGATGGCCAATGATTGGTGTTGGCTTAGCGTTGATTGGCATCGGTACAGCGATTATCCAGAAAATCATTGACATAGATATTTAGGAGCAACCTACTATGATTGCGATTATCATCATCGTTGTACTGTTGATTATCGCGGGGCTTGTCTATGTAGGGTTACGCCAGGACCAGGGGCGTGACCCCTTACAAGAACGTCTGGCGATGTATGGCGAGCGTGAAACGCCGGAATCTCTGGAAGAAGTTGAGCTTTCGCTACCATTTCGTGAGCGTGTCATCATCCCAATGCTGAAGTGGTTGGCAGATTTAACCAGCCGCTTTACACCACAACAGCAGTTGGAATCAGCACGGCATCAGCTGGAATTAGCGGGTTTAACGACAGATCCTACGCAGTATTTTGCTACCCGTATCATCTTTGGTGTTGTTTTCGGGTTAGCGGGTATGCTGTTGGGTTTCGTTGTATTAAAGCAAACATTCCCTAATGCCCTACTCTATCCTGTAGGCGGCGCGGCACTCGGCTTCTATCTACAACCACTTTCATTACGTAGTAAAATCCGCAAGCGTCAGGAAAACATCGTTAAAGCGTTACCCGACGCGCTAGACCTGTTGACCATTTGTGTGGAAGCTGGTCTTGGTTTTGATGCAGCGATGGGCAAGGTTTATGAAAAGTGGGAAAACGAGCTGGCGTTAGGTTTTGGCCGTGTTTTACGAGAAATCCAATTAGGCAAACAGCGGCGTGAAGCCCTACGCGATATGGCCGCCCGCATGGATGTACCAGAAGTTAATGCCTTTATTGCGGCCATCATTCAAGCAGACCAGCTTGGTGTGAGTATGGGTAAAATTCTCCGCGTTCAGGCAGACCAGATGCGTACCAAACGGCGCCAACGTGCACAGGAAAAAGCCCAGCAAGCACCTGTGAAAATGATGGTGCCGATGGTTTTGCTCATTTTCCCGTCCATCTGGATTGTGTTATTAGGACCCGCGATTTTACAGGTGATGGCGCAAGCCGGTAATGGAGCGTTTTAAAAGGGGAAAACACAATTATCAGCCCGCAATCTAAAGATACGGTGCAACAACAGCATAAACACCAACAAGAAGCCCGACAGAGGTCTGGGCTTCTTGCGTCTGGCACATTTTTAGTCAAACAGAGCGCTCAGTTTTTACTAGATTTGGTTTTTCCGCCTCATTGCGCGGGATGTGGCAAGGTGGGTTCAAGTTGGTGTCAACGTTGCCAACAGGAGTTATCACACCAACCCATCCAGTACCATTTTAGAGAATTACCGCCAATGAGTGGGGTTATTGCAACTAGCCCCCACGAAGGAAAACTGCAAGATGCTATACATGCACTCAAATACTATGGTGCGATAGATTTGGCAGCACCATTAGCACAGCGATTGATCGTATGCCTCGAAGCAACAGAGTGGACATATGACACCATTATTCCGGTACCCTTATACATTACGCGATTACGTGAAAGAGGGTATAATCAATCACAAATCATCGGATTAAAATTGGCAGAGGCGCTGAATATGCCTTTAATTCCCACAGCACTGGAACGCCAACGCCAAACCACATCACAAGTAGGCCTTTCCCGAGAAGAACGTGCAAAAAATGTAGACGGGGCATTCCGAGCTGCCTCAAATATCGTCACAGGTAAGCGCATATTGCTCATTGATGATGTGCTTACTACTGGAGCAACGCTATTGGCCTGCACAGCCGCACTCTTTGATGCAGGTGCAACAGCTGTTTACGGCATAACCGTTACGGCAGCTCGTCATTAAATTTATTCTCAGTTGCTTTCCTTTACTATGGAAGGAGCACCCTATGAACGTTATACTTCAAGGCCATAACTGGAAAATATCGGATTCCAACAAGGAATACATTCAAAAGAAAATAGATAAATTAGACCGGTATCTACCGAATATCAGCGAGATTCGAGTAGACCTATCGCGACAGAAAAACTCACGGGGTGCCAATCAAACAGTCGTACAAATCACCCTGCGGCACAAACGCGGCGCCATCTTGCGAGCAGAAGAGCGCATTACTGGAGACAGCAACGAGGATATTCAGGCTGCGGTCAATGGCGCTGTTGATAAGATGTACCGTCAAATCACACGCTTTAAGGGCAAAAAGGAATCGCGGCGGCGTAAAGAGCGGCAACGCTTCATGGCCACGATTGAAGAGCTAGAAATGGCCGAAGCTATCCCCGAAGTTGAAGAGGCTGAATCCGTAGCAGATGAGGTTGAAGAAGAAATTGTACGCCGTAAGATGGTAGAGCTATCTCCCATGACAGAGCAAGAAGCCATTGAGCAAATGGAACTGCTTGGGCATGACTTCTTCATGTTTTACAATGCCGAGACAGATGGGGTTAGCGTGTTATATCGCCGCCAAAACGGCGGGTATGGGGTTCTCGTCCCACAAAACGCTTAACACTAGCACCAGCTAATCTATATAAGAGCGGGCCTATATGGTCCGCTCTTCGCTTTTTCGCCAAAGTTGCCGCAGCAACCAATACTTACGAAACTCGTACCACGCCATCAGTAGGGATAGTCGTAAACCATGCAGGCCATCTTGATACCCCTTTAGCGTGAGATAGCGCCAACGGAAATGGCGTAAGGGCTGAAGGATGTAATTTTGGGGTTTAGGGCGAATTCCCTGATCAAATAAGATATTCGCCTCATAGGCGCTATAACGCTGCTGTTTAGCGCGAAATTGCTGCATATCACGATAGTTATAGTGGATAAGCGGGTGTTGCAGGGTGCCTAATTCCCCGTCTAATTGCACAACTTCATGCACTTTACGGGTTGGGTCATATTGCGCATATCCAACCCGCAACAGACGCAACTGGTAATCTGGATACCACCCTGCGCCTTTGGTCAAATGCCCAAAAATGTAATTATGACGAGGAACTTGCCAGCCTGCATAACCTGGTTGGTCTAACACGCTCATTATTTCTTGTGCTAGTTCAGGCGACACACGCTCATCCGCATCGACAAACAGCACCCATTCTGTTTGGCCATTTACAGCTTCTAATGCAGCGTTACGTTGGGCAGCATAATTATCAAAGGGGCGCTGCAATACATCTGCCCCAGCTTGTCGGGCTAATTCCACTGTAGAGTCGGTGCTGTACGAATCAAAAACCAAGACTTTGCTCGCAAATTGTAGCGATTCAATACACGCCACAATATGCTCAGCTTCGTTGTATGTGAGGATAATCGCAGTCAGTTTATTCATATCATCTGCAAGATAGAGTTATAGGCATCAATAAGCGCCCGACGTTCTTTTGTTGTTAGGCTTGTATCAGCTTCTAGTTGGCGCAATTTGCGCTTTATGCCCAAACGTAGCATGTTATGAGCAGCAAAACGCTTCCATGCTGGGTAATGCTTCTCAAATAGATACAGGCGACTTGTCCACAAGTTGATTATGCTCTGGGGGCGCACTTGCGAAGTGCTTTTACCAGCCAGATGGGTAATATGGGCTTGTGGCACACAAAAAATACGCCACCCAGCTTTTCTCATCCGCCATTGCCAATCAATCTCTTCGCAATACATAAAGAACGATTCATCAAACATGCCCGTTTGTTGAATCACTTCGCGGCGGAGCATCATTGTTGCCCCTAAGGTAAAGTCCACTTCAAAAGGTACGCCTAAATCATATAGCCGCCGAGGATAGCGCCCATTAAAGCGCCCTTCTATCAAACGGCCTGATGTAGGAAAAAACTCCACCCACAATTGGCGCAAACCCGGAAATTCAAATGCACCATGTTGGAAGCTGCCATCTTCATAAAATAGCTGTGCTCCAACATTTCCAATATCATTCGCCATGAACAATGTGTCATATAACGTTCGGGTTGCACCAGGATGAGTGAGCGTATCAGGATTTAACAGATATACAGCGCGGGGCAACTGGTCTTCTGGCACATCTTTACCAAAGCCCATTTCTCGCAATGCGAGATTGTTGCCACCAGCGAAACCCAGATTCTTCTCGCTAGCGTAAAGCTTGACCTGTGGAAAAGTGTCGGCAATAGCCTGTGGTGTATCATCTGAAGAGGCGCTATCTACAACATAAACAATATGGGATAGTCCGCTCTGCTCCAAATCATCGTATAAAGTTTTTAGGGCATTAAGCACCAATTCCCGCACATTCCAAGTAACAATGACAACAGCAAGGTCAAGCATTAGCGGTTAATTCCCCAATTGTGCCAAATCGACGCCTGTTTCAGCCATAAAATCACGTAATTCAGCAAATGCTTCTACATTCACAGTATCAAGGTCATCTTGTCCCAAGAAAGGATAGAGTATCGCCGATTTTTCTTCATCTGCAGCAATAGCTTCTAAACCATTGATTAATGCAATCCGTGTACCCAAAGGCACTTCAATCGGCATGGTCAAAATACCATACGGGAAAGGAGCAGAAGTTGCCGCAACACGCACACCATCACGGATAGATTCATCATCAGCGATGAGCTGGTTTAGTGTAGCAGAAGCAATGCCAGTGCCAGCGCAATCTCCATCAATCACTGCAGAGATAAGGCTTTCTGTGTCTTCATAATCAACTACACCAGCAAAGCTATCTGAATTGATGTCGTTCGCCTCAAAAATCAAGAGGGGTAATAACCAACTATAGAAATCCGTGACGCCAAGACGGCAAAAAGTGCGTGTGGGTAAAACGCTCAGGCGATTTGAACCAAAAGTTGCCGATACAATCACTTGGCCAGTATCGCCAATACTTGGCTCACCGTCTACATCGCGCACAATGGCTAATACAGGGTCACCACATCCTTGAGCTTCTGCAGCGAGATAAGCAATACCATCAAGCCACGCAGCAGTCACATCTTGACCAACAGATGAGCACAAAGCCGCCAGCGCTTCGGCATAACGCTCCACTAGCAAAATTTCGACAGCAACCCCAGCCTCATCCAAAATCAGCTGTTGCAAAGCCTCAACCTGTTCTGCTGCCGCCTCTGCATCAAAAGCCACCAACGCCACTTTAAGCGGATTTTCGGCAACGCCTGGCGGAATCGCCGTTGGCACAAGTGGCAATGGCGTTGAAATTGGCGCTGGTGTATTCGTGGGAATAGGCGTCGGGCCACGATTCCGCGCAGGGCGGCAAGCAGCCAACACAACGGTTAACATCAAAAGCAATACGATATGATAGCGTTTGATTGTGCCCATCATCATCCCTTTCATGGCAGATGAGTTCTGCACAAGTTTACCACGCACCGCCCTAAATGCGCTGCAAAATCATTCCCCATCAGGGGCAACAATTTCTACAGAGCGTAGACCAACAACAGAATTGACCACTTCAACATCCTCATGAATGAGGCCAGCCCAGCAGTTTTGCGGGTTACGCTCTTTAATTTCGGTCAGGCGGATAGCGCCCCATACTACTGCGCGTTCCCCCGGCGGCAAGTATTTATAGATATTGCCAGAGGATGGATCTTCTACTTCAATGAGTTGATCATCTGACGCCACAGCCCAACGATATGGATAGGATGTTGAAGAAGTATCACACTCAATCCCTACACGCCACGCGCCAGATTCATCATAGAACCCAGTGGCCGCAGCAACCTGATTTTGGTTATAAACAGTACCTGGTGCGGGGCCTGTCGTTCGGATGGGCACATCACCATAATTTTCCACTGTTAGCTTAAATACAAGCATATCCCCAAGTGGGACAGTAATATCGGTAGAGATAAGCGCTGAAGGGTCAGAAGGCTCGGGGATTAATTCGCCTGGATGATCTTCGGTAGTATAATAGCGCTCATCATAAGGCCAAACCTCAAAAACAACATCTACCCCCACTGCTTGCCGTAAAATTTCAGCACGGGGTTTGCCACCTTGTGCAATGGTCACTTGAGAAGTACGCCGAATGCGCTGGCCAACAGCATCTTGAGCAACCGCCACAACGGTATAAGTGCCATCCGGTGGTGGGTCTGCGCCTAAATCTACACCACCCTCATAATCAAAAATATGCCGCCCTGCTTCATTGGGCTGGCGACCTTCTTTACGAGCCGAGATGGGATAGCGGACGCCTGCATCATCTAGCAAATACACCTGTAAATCGGCGTCTTTCTCTAGATAAACATGTACCTGTACACGGTCGCTGATACTGTCTTGATTAGGTGTAAAGACAGGTGGCGAAATATCAAAAACAGAGATAACTGGCAATGGCGAGTCTGCATCACGCACAGCGATTGTGCCGCTACGCTCTTCGACCTCGCCGCTATTTGCGTCTTCAGCAATCAATCGCCATGTATAAACACCATCAGGAATAAGCCGCCGCTCAACCTCGCCGGGGATGTCTTCTCCCGGCAGTGTGTATCCATCGACAACGCCGCTGAACTCTACAAGATAATCATCGGCAAAACGTGGCTCATCTTCTCGAAAAACAAACACTGTACCGTCTTCCGCCTCAAACAACAACGAGACTTTTGCGGTACGAGTAATGGTATATTCAAATGTGGCTATATCTGTATCGCCATCGGCATTGGGCGTAATTTCATCTAATGAAAAGCCAGCCTCGACTATCAGCGGCAAATCTGGTTGGAGAATAGCTTGCCCAACCAACAAAACACCCGCTGTGACAATTAAAGCAACAACAACAGTAAGCAAAACTGGAAAACGCATCATAATCTCTCCCGCGAAACGGTATAGAGCGACACAAGTCTAGCTGGGGGCATGGCAAGGGGCAAGTGTTGAATTAACAAGAGGTGGCCTACGCTTTACATACGGTCACTGGCTAAGGTAAACTGAGGTCACTCTGCATAGCCCCCTCATATTGACTGATACAATTGGATTAACGGGGAACAAAACGTGGCACAAACTTCTGGCGTTGGTGATTTCACCAGCATTCAAAATGCACAACCTGATGAAAATGGAATTATTGAGCTGGTTGCCTTGCCACTACAAAAACAAGTGGTTTTCCCTGGCGTTGTTAGCGCTTTGACAATTGCTTCCACTATTGGCCAAGAAGCAGCTACTTATGCACAACAAACCCGCGTTACACTACTTGGCATTGCACCCAAAGAAGTTGTAGCAGGCCATCTTGAGCTGAAGCACCTCCACCCCATTGGTACAGAACTAGCAATAGGGCCATTCACAACTAGCGCCGACGGGCAAACACTTTTCAGCCTGGTGGAAGGTCGTCGCCGATTAAAACCGGTGGATATCGTTCAACAGGCGCCATTCTGGGTGATTAAAGCCAGTATTGTCCCTGAAGCAATTATTGACGCGGATAAAGTATCTGCACTGCAACAAGCTGTCCTCGATTTATTCAGCCATCATGCAGACTTAAGCGACGAACTCAACCCCGAAATAGTTGAGCATATTAAAGCGCTGCAAAACCCTGCTCGCCTAACAGATACCATAGCGGCCATGCTCCCTCTAGCTTTTGAAGAGCAGCAAGCCCTACTAGAAGCAACAACAGTTGATGAACGTCTAGAACAACTAGCCATGGCGTTGGGTAAATTAGTAAATGAGCTAGAAATTCGTAAAGATTTCAACAATCGCCTACAGCAAGAAATGGT
>DAOTWU010000424.1:0-4922 GCA_034435735.1 Anaerolineae bacterium
TCATAAGTTTGCAGTATATCCAGCACATGCGCGGGCGTTTTATGTGCCGAACCAACGCGCAATTCATAAGCAATGCCTAGCGCTTCTAGTACAGTGGCGATTTTTTTCGCATGGTCTAAATCCGAACGCGACCCCATCAAAATAGGCACAAAAGCTTCTGTCATCATATCCTCCCACAGTTTGTTATCTATCAAGCACTTATGATGTAGCGGTTAAATGCGCCAAAGCGGCGGCAATACGTGGCGCGGCAGGTTGTTCGCCGGGCACAAAGGTCTCGCCAGTGAGTTTTTCATAGGCAGTGATATAGCGCTCGGCCACTTCGGCGATGAATTCCGCGGGCATGGTTGGCGGCGTACCGTCACCAGTGTAGCCTTGCGCCTTGAACCATTTACGCAGATATTCCTTATCGAAACTCTGCGGTTCGCTGCCGCGCTGGTAGGTATCAGCAATCCAGTAACGGCTGCTATCGGGCGTGTGAATTTCGTCGATGAGGACGAGTTCACCATCAATCAAGCCGAACTCATATTTGGTGTCAACGAGAATGAGGCCAGCGGCACGCGCCACTTCTTGCCCACGCTTGAAGATGGTGATAGCGGCTTCCTCTACTTGGCGATACAAGTCTTCTTCCACAAGGCCACTGCTGATAATTTCATCGCGGGTGAGGCGTTCATCATGTGCGCCGCCTTCGGCTTTGGTGGTGGGAGTGATGATAGGTTGCGGCAGCGGGTCATTTTTCTGCAGCCCTTCTGGCAAGGGAATGCCATAAGGGCGGCGTTCACCCTGTGCATAAAGCGTCCACAGCGATGTACTCGTTACGCCGGTAATATAGCCTCGTACAATAATCTCGACTGGTAAGGCTTGCGCTTCACGGGCGATGGTGACGTTCGGGTCAGGGACTTCTAGCACGTGGTTGCGCACGATGTCCTCTGTTTGACGAAACCACCATAAACTAAGCTGGTTGAGCACCTGCCCCTTAAAAGGAATAGCGCCTAATACACGGTCAAAAGCCGAAACGCGGTCAGTCGTGACTAACACACGGCGGCCATCCAATAAGTAAATATCGCGCACTTTACCGCTTTGCTTATTGGGCAGCGGCAAATCCGTCTCTAAAAGCGGTTCTGTACTCAGAAGCGTTTCACGGTCAATCATGGTCTATTTCCCTCCCTTTATGCCTGACGAACACCATTAGTGAACAAAACTAAGCCCATGTTCCCCGCCTCACCACGATGGTGGCGCGGGTGTTGCCATGGGAAAATATGATTTTCAGGATGCGGCATGAGGCCGAAAACGTTGCCCGCTTGGTTGGAGAGTGCGGCAATGCCATCTACCGAGCCGTTAGGATTGGCGGGATAAGCAGCGGGCGAGCCATCAGGATTGACATAGGTCAATGATGGCAGATTGCGCTGCCACAACGCTTCACGGGTCGCTTCATCAGCCACCATCAGGCGGCCTTCCCCGTGTGCCACCGGACAGGCGATGAGCATATCTTCTAGCCCTTTTGTAAACAACGAGGGGCTATTGGGATTGGGCGCAAGATACACCCAACGACACTCAAAGCGGCGCGATTGGTTATAAGTCAACGTGACTTTGCCGCTCAGGTCATCGCCAGGCAACAAGCCAGATTTGACTAACGTCTGGAAGCCGTTGCAGATGCCAATAACAGGCTTACCAGCGGCGACAAAAGCCGCCATGTCATCAGCAAAATCATGGCGCAAATCCAACGCCCACAAACGCCCAGCACCCAAGTCATCGCCATAGGAGAAGCCACCCGGCACCACTAACATGTGATAATCGCTGAAGCGGCGTTCGCCCTTGCGTAACTGGTTGATATGGACAATTTCTGGCTCGCCACCTGCTAGGCGGCAAGCTATAGCGGCATCGTGGTCGCGGTTTGTGCCGTTGGCGTGCAATATCAGGACGCGCGGCGCTTTTTTCACAGCGGGGGCTGGCTGGGGCTTGGCGGTCGGGCGAACGGGCGTCTGCGGTAGGCGGTCGGCAACGCCCCAAGCAGCTGCCAATTGCGCTAAGGGCAATTCCATATCACCTAGCCCTAAGCGTAATTTAAGCGCTGGCGTCTGTGTCACCAGGCCAACACGGGCGAACGGCACACCCTGCATCTGCGCTTCGAAGCGTGGCGCATCTTCTGGGTGAACTTCCACCACAAAGCGGGTGAGCGATTCGGCAAAGGCGCGGGCAGTATCAGATAACCCACCTTCGGCAGGGATGGCGCACAGGTCAAATTCTGCGCCCAGCCCACCACCAATACACATTTCAGCCAAAGTCACCGCCCAACCACCTTCGGAACAATCGTGGCAGGCGCGAACTAAGCCATCACGAATAGCGGCATGAAGCGCTTTAAGCGTCATCAGCGCATCAGGGTTGGGTTGTGGGGGTGTGGTATACTGTGCCCCTGTAACCAGCCCATAGTGACTACCACCGAGTTCCTCGCGAGTGAGACCAATAGCATAGAGATAATCACCCGCTTGCTTCAGGTCGGATGTAGTCGTGCGGGTGACATCGGGGACAATACTAACAGCCGAAATGAGCAATGTGCCGGGAATGGCGTGGCGTTGGCCTTCGCTATCGGCATATTCATTATTGAGGCTATCTTTACCGCTGATGAATGGCGCGCCATAGGCTAGTGCGGCGTCATAGCAACCTTCTGCACAGCGAACAAGGCTACCTAAACGGTCTGGCAAATTGGGATTACCCCAGCAGAAATTATCCAGCAGGGCGATACGTTCGGGGTCTGCGCCAACAGCGACAGCATTGCGCACTGCCTCATCAACTGCTGCCCAAGCCATGGCGTAAGGGTCGGGATATTGCGGGCAAATACCTGCAGAGAGCACAACGCCGGCGGGAGTTTCTTCGTTTTGCGCAACTTGGGGCACAATTACCGCGCCATCATTATGCCCGCTATGAGCAACACCGCCAAAGGGCTTCACAGCAATGCCGCCCTGCACTTCGTGGTCATAGCGGCGAACAATGTCCTCTTTATTGCGGATGTTGGGATGCGCTAGCAATTTCAATAAAGCGTCGTGCGGGTCAATATCTGCGGGGGCGGTTTCTTCTATTTGAGGCGGTTCATAGACCGCTTCCAATGGACACAGCGGCAAACCATCGTGCAGAAATTCGAGGCTAATATCGCCCACAGTGCGCTCGCCATAATCAATCCGCAGGCGGCCACTCGCTTCAAAATGGCCAATCTTCACCGCTTCGACATCTTGCCCTTCACAAATTTCTTGCAGGCGCGGCCAATTTTCTGGGGGGACAGCCATCACCATGCGTTCTTGCGCTTCGCTCAACCAAATTTCCCATGGTTGCAGACCGTCGTACTTCAGCGGCACTTCTTTGAGCTGCACATAGCCACCAATGCCCTCGGTCATCTCGCCAACGGCAGATGAAAGGCCGCCCGCACCGCAGTCGGTAATGGCGTGATAAAGCTTTTCATCGCGGGCGCGCAGAATGACCTCTTGCACTTGCTTTTCGTTAATCGGGTGTCCGATTTGTACCGAGCTACCGGCGACAGTGCCCGTTTGGGCATCCATTTCCATGCTGGAGAAGGTCGCCCCGCGCAGGCCATCGCGCCCAGTGCGCCCACCAAGCACAATGATATAGTCGCCCACCTGTGGGGTGGTGGGGTGGCTGCCATGTGGCAAAATCCCTAAACAACCGCAGAATACCAGCGGGTTAGCGGTATAGCCATCGTCATAGAGCACCGCACCGTTAACAGTGGGAATGCCCATTTTGTTGCCATAGTCTTCAATGCCATGCACCACGCCAGCGGCAATCTGGACAGGGTGCAACACGCCTTCTGGCAATTGTTCGGCATCTGGTGGGCCAAAACACAGCACATCAGTATTGGCGATGGGGCGGGCGCTGACACCGAGAACATCGCGGATAACTCCGCCAACACCAGTATTCGCACCACCAAATGGCTCAATAGCTGAAGGGTGGTTATGTGTCTCTACTTTGAACGCCAAATCATGGTGTTCGTCAAAGGCGATGATGCCAGCATTATCTACAAACACCGAGCGCAACCATGGCTTATTGAGCTTTTCCGTCGCGGCGCGGATATAGGTCTTGAGCAAACCGTTGATTATACGTTCGCCATCTGGCCCACGATAGTGAATGGGCGCGCGGAAAGTTTTATGCACACAATGCTCGCTCCATGTTTGGGCGATCATCTCTAGCTCTAGGTCGGTCGGGTTACGCCCTTCACTTTCATAATAAAGACGAACGGCCTGCATCTCTGATAAGTTGAGAGCAAGCCGTCGCTGTTGACTGATGGTGATGAGAGTTGCGTCATCGGCGCCGACGATGGGAACAATCTCCACCTGGTCCGAAGCGCCAGCATCTCCTGCCGGTGAGGGGATAATGGGTGCGTTGATGCGATACCCCTGAATAACCGGATTAGAGAAGATGCGTCCCGCTAAGTCGTGGAGTTGCGGTTCATGTAACGCACCATAGAGGAGGTAGCGTTTGCCCGTTGCCGTCCACTGTACGCTGCCATAGCCAAGTTGCTGTATACGGCGGCTTAAGTTCTCGGCTACGGGGTCGGTAACGCCGGGAAGAAACGCGATGTCGATATAGTGGTCTGGTGGTGGGTCGTAGTTGTGGGTTGTGGTGGTGGGGAGGATGGTGTACTGCTCAGTGACGGGGTCGGCTAGTAAGGTGGTGGCGATTTGGTCAAGCTGCTGTGGTGTGAAATCGCCATTGAGGAAGTAGAGCCGAACCTCAACGTATTTGGCGGACGCTTGAGTGTATCCTACGTCCGCAACATCATGGATATTCTGAGAAATATCCGCGAACACTTCAATGCGATAGGTCTCCGCAGGCAATGGCCTTCCCTCTCAGGTTATAGTCGCTTGCCAACGGAACGTCATCATAGCATAGACACGCTCTTTTACAATAGCTTATTG
>DAOTWU010000425.1:0-3896 GCA_034435735.1 Anaerolineae bacterium
TACCCGTGTGGGTAGACGATGAAACGGGCGATATGATTTGCGTTGGCAGTGTGGAAGAACTCAGCCAGCTCACAGGTCGTGACCTCTCTGACCTAGATTTGCACCGCCCCTACGTCGATGAAATCACCTTCCCCAACCCGAAGGGCACGGGCGGCACGATGCGACGTGTGCCAGAAGTGATTGACGTTTGGTTCGATAGTGGCGCTATGCCAGTCGCCCAATGGGGCTATCCTGCACAAGATAAAGACAAAATGTTTGAGCGGCAGCACCCTGCCGACTACATCTGTGAAGCGGTTGACCAAACACGTGGCTGGTTCTATAGCTTGCACGCTATTTCCACGATGCTCTTTGAGAAAGTCGCTTACAAAAACGTCATCTGCCTTGGCCATATTCTTGACGAAAACGGCCAAAAGATGAGTAAAAGCAAGGGCAACATCGTTGACCCGTGGGCAGTGCTAGATGAGCATGGTGCGGATGCTTTCCGCTGGTATTTATACACAGCCAGCCCTCCGGGTGAATCTCGTCGCTTCTCGGTCAATCTTGTGGGCGAAGTGGTGAAGAAGTTCTGGTCTACACTCTGGAATACATATAGCTTCTTTGTCACCTACGCTAATTTAGACGGTTGGACACCTGATAGTGAAGCGCCTCCCGTAGAAGAGCGCGATTTGCTAGACCGCTGGGTGCTCGCTGAATTACACCAGTTAGTGAAGCGCGTCACCGAAGCCTATGAAAACTACGATGCGACGAATGCCACCCGCCCCATTGAGGAATTCGTAGAGCAACTAAGCAACTGGTATGTGCGGTTAAGTCGTCGTCGCTTCTGGAAAGCGGAGAGCGATACTGAAAAACAAGGGGCATATGCCACCCTATACGAATGTTTAGTGACTATTGCTAAACTACTCGCTCCAACGATGCCCTTCTTGAGCGAGGCCATGTACCGTAATCTAGTGGTTGAGGTTTCTGAGGGTGAACCGGAAAGCATTCACTTAAGCACATGGCCAGCTTATGAAGATGCGCTCATCGATGAAACGCTCTTAGCGGAAATGGATACCGTGCAGCGTCTCGTTCGCCTGGGCTTGGCTGCCCGTAACGAAGCAAAAATTCGAGTTCGCCAGCCACTTGCGAAAGCCAGCTTTGCCTTACCGGATAGCGTGGATAACTCCGTGTTAGAACGGTATGCCGACCTCATTCAGAGTGAGCTTAACGTTAAAGCGCTAGAAGTTATTGGCGGAGAAAAAGCCAGCGCTTTAATGAATACGGTTTATTCACTAAACCCCATTCCCGCCAAGCTGGGCAAGAAATTTGGCGGCGACTTCCCCCGTGTTCAAAAGGCTCTGCGTGAAGGTGAACAAGATACCATTCGCCCAATTGCCGAGGCTTTGCTAGCGGGTAAAGAGGCAGATGTTGTCGTGGATGGTGATACTTTCACCGTGACACCAGAAGAGGTCGAAGTCAAGGCTTCAGTAGAAATGGCTGAGGGCTTCTGTGTGGTCAATGAAGGGGACTATTGGGCAGTATTGGACATAACCCTAACCGATGACTTGCTGAAAGAAGGCCTAGCCCGCGAAGTCGTTCGCCGTATCCAAAACATGCGGCGAGATGCTGGCTTCAATATTGACGATAAAATTGAAATTGTGTATAGCGCTAGCGAGCGGCTCACGGAAGCGATGCAGACCCATGCGGACTATATCTCCGCTGAAACCTTAGCTTTGCGCTTTGAAGCCGGTGATACTGAAAATGGTGGCCACACTGCAGACTTCAAAATCAATGGCGAAGCCTTAACATTAAGCGTAAAGCGAGTAGACGCATAGTTTTGTCATAATGTAACAACAATTCACGAGGCTCGGTGAAAAACACTCACTGAGCCTCGTTTTTTGTTGTGAGATTGTGCTAAATAACTGATATTATCAAGGTAGGAGTTGGTGAAAATGGGCATAGTTCACAGGTGCTTGATTGGTTAAAATGACGATAGTGTGAGGAAAGAGGTCTATGGCTGATACCAACACCGCAACGCTAAGTGAGCTGATGCAATTCGCCCTGCCTATTGATACAGAACTTGTTACTGGTTCTGCCGAAACAGAAATCAATTGGGCGGTAATGATTCGGGCACAACCACCAGCATTCCCCGACATTTATGGTGGGGAATTGGCGCTCATCTCGATGGAGCTTTTGCGAAGTTACGATAACCGCTTACAACTTGCCGATGTCATTCAAGCACTGGCCGAAGCGGGTATACAAGCGATTGTCGTTGCGGAAAATGTTGTGAATGCAGACGTTATAGCAGCGGAAGAATATGGTATTAGCCTGCTGGTTTTACCAGAGAAAAATAGCCTCGCTGGGGTAGAACGCGCTGTCAATAAATTTATTCTCAATCGCAGTGCGCAAATCACAGAACGCGCCTTTGAGATTCAACGCAAACTCACCCGCTTAGCAGCAGAAAATAGCAATCTTGGCAACTTACTCTCCGTTATTGCGCGTTCCACGGCAAAAGCCGCATTTATTCATGATGAATCTGGCAGTCTCATTGCCCAATATAGCCCATCAACACGGCGTAATAACCGCACTAGTGATCATATCCTACACGGGGCATTTCAAAACTGGTTGGAACGCTTAGATACGTCATCGGATAATACTATTCTCCGCAGCCCAATTGGCTATACCACAATCCTGAAAGTAGAAAAACGTATTGCCGGTTATTTATCACTTGCTGGAACAGATGCCCCGTTAACCGAACTAGACCGTTTAGTGCTCACGCATGGGGCTGATATATGTGCGATAGAACTCGCCAAAACACGAGCAATAGCATCTGCAGTAGAGCAAGCGCGTGGCGATTGGATTCAAATGTGGCTTAGCGGCACAAGCCATGACCCTGAGCAAATCATCACGCGCGCTCAACAGGCTGGCTTTGATTTGCATGAACAGTATGTCGTAGTGGCGTATCGTGTTCATGCTGGTACGGAAACACCACCGCTTGACGTTTTACAATCGCTTTTGCGTGATATGTTGGCCAAACGGCAAATTGAAGCGACTGTAGGACAATATGTTGATACAGTCGTAGCATTGATTGCATTAGATGGGCTAACACTTGAGCGCATCAAACAATTGGTAGATGAAACACGGGAACAATTAGCACGACGCGCGCAAAATGCAGCGGCAGGTGTCAGTAGGCCGGTAGCGGGCATTCATCCATTGAGAGATGCCTATCAAGAAGCACGCGACGCCATCAGTATCACTGGTGAATTGGGGGAAAGTAACGCCACTACATTTTATGGCGATTTGAAGCTCTACCAGTTATTACTAGCGATGAAAGACCATAATTTTGAAGACTTGCAGCGGTTTTACGAACAGACCATTGGGCCATTAGCCGAGCATGATGACCGTAAGCAAGGCGATTTGATACGCACGCTCAATGGTTTTTTCGAAGCTAATGGCAATCTTGCTAAAGCCGCACAGGACCTTGATGTGCACCGTAACACCTTAGTTTACCGGTTAGAACGCATCAGCGAACTCACAGATATGGATTTGAACGACGCCGATAATCGCCTCATGCTTCATTTAGCGTTGAAAATACAAAGAGTTTTAGCCACCTTGCCAACAACTTAATAACATAAAAAGAAAAACCGCCGGCCTCCCAACCAGCGGTTACCCTTTTAGTGCTCCCGTCCATTCATAGAAATGAACAGCTATTTAATCATGACAAAATGGTCATGCGGGCGCTCTAGCAATGTATAAAGATGCTGAACGGCATCTGGCTGATGATTTTCTTCCAGTGTCTGGATGTAGGTGCTCAGCAAATAATGCACATCTTTTGCACCCTGTTCATCCAAATCATAGATTTTCACAATTGCGCCATGTGCTAAGCGGCGTTGAATCGCTTCTACCGTTAATCCCATTTC
>DAOTWU010000426.1:0-2988 GCA_034435735.1 Anaerolineae bacterium
AGCCGTGATAAACCCCATAAGATGCCTGTGGGTGGTAAAACTTTGGATATGACAGATGCTATGGTAGAGGTTTATAAACGCAATCACTTAGATGCGTTGGTATGTTTGGGTGGTGGGGGCACAATGAAAAATGCCCTGAGATTGATGGAAAAAGGGCTTAACATCATCACATTACCCAAAACAATTGATAATGATGTTTATGGCACTGATGTGACTTTTGGTTATGACACCGCGCTATCCATTGCGACTGAAGCTATTGACCGCTTGCACAGCACCGCCCATAGCCACCACCGCATCATTGTCGTAGAGATTATGGGACATAATACCGGCTGGCTCACATTAGCTGCAGGTATTGCCGGCGGCGCTGATGTCATACTTATCCCAGAAATCCCTTATGATGTTGAACACGTAGCAGAGGCAATACGCCAACGCCACTATTTGGGTAAAGGGTTTAGCATCGTCGCCATCGCAGAGGGGGCAATCTCGAAAGAAGATGCTAAAGCCATGCAAGAAGCGCTTGAAGCTATTGAAAGCGCTAAAGATAAATCTACCCGTAAAGCAGCTAAAAAACACCTAAAAGCGCTTGAAGCATCGCACAATGGCAACACTGTTAGATTGACACGCAAATTGGAAGAACTCACCCATTTAGAATCGCGAGTGACTATCCTCGGCCACGTTCAACGAGGGGGAACGCCATCACCAGCAGATAGGTTATTAGCAACAAGACTAGGCACAGCGGCAGCCCAGCTGATTCATGATGGTGTATATGGGGTGATGGTAGCAGCAAGAGGCGATGATACAGAAGCCATTCCGCTGAAAGAAGTGGCGGGAAAGAGAAAAACGGTACCGCCAGACCATCCATGGATTGAATCTGCCAGAAGCATTGGGGTTAGCTTTGGGGATTAACCAATCCGCCGTATAGCAGGCGTTTGCTCAACGATTTATAGCACAAGGCTTGCATCTTATATTTCGTTTGATACAATCCAGATGATTTCATTTTACCGCGTATCTGGAGACGTTATATGCGACTACGTGTTTTAATTTTTCTTGTTTTAGCTTTGGTTATAGCCGCTTGCCAAGGCCCACCTCCAACAATGTATGTGCTGGTGGTTACTGCAACGCCAGAAGGGGGAACTGCTGTGGCAGCGTCTGCGGATAATAGCGCGGACACAACGCAAGAAGCACCAACAGAAGAACCCGAAATTCCCACAACGCCAACCATTACCCCAACCCCAGACCCCTTCCCCACGCCTGTCATTAATCAAGTGCAGGTAGCAGAAGAGCGTTTTGAACATGGGCGTATGATTTGGCTAAGACCAGTTGACCAAATCTGGGTTATGTTAGATGAAGATGCCGATGGTCAGGGTGTCTGGCGCATTTATGATGACACCTTTGAAGAAGGCGAAATGGAATTTGACCCAGAACTTGAACCACCTGAAGGACTACACCAACCCATTCGCGGCTTTGGTAAGCTATGGCGCGAAAATCTAGAGGTGCGCGAAGCGCTTGGTTGGGCACTAGAGCCAGAAGTTGGCTACGTAACACGCTATGAATATCACTTTGGCGGGCAAGTAGACGAGAATAACGTTTATACCCCTGGACCTGGTTATCATATCGTTGAAAATCTCTTTGGCGAAGTCTACCGCTTTGATGAAGAAAGCGGGACATGGGAAATTATTGAATCTGGCCCAGAAGCAACTGCTGAACCGTCAGAATCTTCTGAGTAGAACAGCTAAGGCTGAGCTTATACAGGGCTTCTTATTGTGAAGCCCTTTTTTATTGGTGTGCGCCGAATTGGGCAAAACACGTTAATATATAAGCATCTAGTATGGTCATTTATCACCCTATGAGGCTCAAACAGATGGAGCATTCACCATCACAATTAGGCCAATATGAATTCATTCTGAGAAGCAGTTCAGATGGTATTTTAATTGCAGATAATAGACTGAAAATCACACAAGTTAATCCTGCAGCTAGTGCAATGCTGGGCATGCCTGCTGATGCGATGTTAGGTAAAACACCTCTTGAATGCTTTCGGCAAAATATGGCTTTGGTCAACCTTTTTCAACGCAGCGGCGACCAAACTTTAGATGTACGTCTGCCAAGGCGGCGGATGGCCGTTGGCATTGCCACTACACTGAACACAGGTGAGCGAATTGTTTTATTGCAAGATGTCACCGAAAAACGCACGCTAGAAGGGCGACGCGAAGCGCTTATTAAGGCTATAGCGCATGATTTGAGGAATCCCATTGCCGCGATTGGCGGATTTGCAGATTTAATCATGAAATTTGGAGAGCTTTCTCCTCAACAAGAAAAATTTGCCGAGCGCATTAAACAGACTGCGTCAAAACTCCATGAAGTGATTGCCACATTAGTGGAACTGGCATGGATTGAAGCGGGTATGCCGCTGGAGCATGTACCATTAGAGCTGGGGGCAATCATCAAGCGCGCGGTACAAAATATCAGCCCTTTGGCACGGTCAAAA
The DNA here is from genome assembly GCA_034435735.1 of Anaerolineae bacterium. Lineage (GTDB taxonomy): Bacteria > Chloroflexota > Anaerolineae > Aggregatilineales > Phototrophicaceae > S146-30. The sequence continues at coordinate 2,486 of DAOTWU010000426.1, forward strand.
TCCATCACAATCGCCATTTCTCTACAAGACCCGTTACCGCAAGTGGTGGGTGATCCAGAGCGGATGTATCTAATTTTTTACCATTTGCTACAAAATGCAGTGTTATATTCCGAACCAGAAAATACTGTTGCCATCCACGCATGGGGGGATGAGCAAGAGCTTTATTGCAGTGTAGCTGACCGAGGCTTTGGCATTGAGGACGATGAACTAGACCGAATTTTTGATCGGATGTATCGTGCAAAGGATAAGCGAGTACAAGAAATTGCTGGTGGCGGATTAGGGTTAACTTTGGCGCGCACCATTATCCATAGGCTGGGCGGCGACATTTGGGCATCTAGTAATTTAGGTGAAGGCAGCACATTCACATTTTACCTCCCCACAGTACAAGTAGGGGGCGACAATGCGTAAAATCAAAATCCGATTGCCAGCATTTTTCACTGGTATGGGAGCAGGTTTACATAGCATTCATCTAGCCCTCAGCTTGTATACAACAGTTGAAATTA
>DAOTWU010000427.1:0-2758 GCA_034435735.1 Anaerolineae bacterium
GTGCATCTACGCCCTGAACAATCGTCGGGCTGAGGATTACCTCTACGAGCGGATAGCGCCGCCTTAGGACATTTTGGATGTCACGGAATGCAGCGGCATCAGGTGATGTCACCACACCAATTTTTCGCGGATAAGGCGGGATAGGGCGGGGGATACGGTCAAAAAGCCCTTCGGCCTGCAACCGCGCTTTTAATTGCTCAAATTGTTGGTACAAATCCCCAACCCCCAAGGGGCGAACGATTTTCGCATAAAGCTGGTATTCACCCCGCGCTTCATACACCCCAATGCTGCCACAGGCTTCTATGGCATCGCCATCTTTCAATGATATGCCGTTTAACTCGGCGTCACTGCGCCACATCACGCATTTGAGTTGGGCGTTAGCGTCCTTCAGTGTGAAATACCAATGTCCAGATGCGGCTTGTTTGGCATTAGAGACTTCGCCCTGTACGCAAACATCCTGCAATACATCATCTTGTTCTATCAAGTAGCGGATATGCTTTGTCAGGTCACTTACGGTATACATAGATTTGTCCGATTTCGGTGTTTAATGTCTATCTATTATCACAAAAATTTTTGATAATTGTACTTTTTTGCGCCATTTTGGTCGACTATGGCATTGGCGCGCGCTATAAACTGGATACAATAGACCCCGTAAAATGTTTGATAGCTCATATTGAGGGGGTGTGCATCATGGCTTTTCTAAACCAGCAAGAACGCGAACAACTCGCTGCTCAATTGCGCAATATGGATTTTAACAAGGCGAAGAACAAACTGTTACGCATGGACCCTAAAGGCCGCCTTGCCTACTTCCGTAATTCGCAAAGGCCAGATACGTATCATACACGTTTCGAGCTTTCTGGCTTGGGTACACGAGTGACATTAGTTGAGCGTCGTTTTGTCGATGAGCAAAATGGCAAACTACATTCGCGCTTTGTGCTGGAAGATGTCATCGTAGAACCAACACCCGACAACCGTTTATAAGCCATTCTATTTACTTTCCAAATTTTTGGAGGTGCTTCAATGCTCCGTACTTTACCCCAGACCCGCGAACGTGGCCTTTTGCTGCGGTTGGCGGCGGTGGCTATCTTCACCTTGCTCACGATTGTTTCTGCCAAAGTGAGCATAGAGTTCGGTGGCCCTGTTCCTTTCACATTGCAGGTTCTGGTCGTATTACTCTCTGGGATGGTGTTGGGTGCGCGTGATGGCGCGCTTAGCCAATTGGCCTATGTGGCGTTAATTGCTAGCGGCCTGCCTTATGATGCGCGTGGGTTAGGCACGGTAGCGCTTTTTGGCCCGACAGGCGGCTATCTGTTTGGCTTTATCGCTGCTGCTTTTGTCACTGGTTTCTTCGTGGAGCGTGCTGGTAAACGCCTATGGCAACGCTGGATTGCTGGTGTTGTCGGCATTGCGGTTATTTACTTCTATGGCATGTTGATGCTCTATGCCTACCTCAATGCGACTTTGCCAGATGGCTATAGCCTTGCTGGCGCATGGAGTGCTGGCGTCGCCCCCTTTATTGGCTTGGACTTGTTAAAAGCGTTCATTGCCGCTGGCCTAACAGAAGGCGCACGGGCGTTGATTAATCGCCAAACTTCATAAATTGCTGAAAATAAAGGGCAGTCTGTTGCAGGCTGCCCTTTTTGCTTTCTCTACAGTGGCTCCCATCGCCACGTTTCGCCATCCTCGCGGATATATCCCAACCCGGGAAATGGGAAGTGATAGGCTAAAACGGGCATACCTTCACTTGCAGCGCGCTCAAATAGCTGTTTGCGGGTTTGTATGGCAATATCTGGCTCACTATCAAAACGGGGCGACCACTGCGGGTATTTCAGCTGAAGCGTTTGATGGGCTGCATCCACAATATGCAACAAAGATTGCCCCCCATTTTCAATGAGCAGTGCCATGTGGCCTGGTGTATGTCCTGGTGCAGGAATTGCATATATACCCGTCACTAGCTCACTTTCACTGGCGATAAGGGCTAATTGGGGCTGTAGCGGTAAAAGTTTCGCCTGTAAAAATTCACCCCTGTCGCCCTGAAGCAGTTCTTCACTCGTCCAGTATTCCCATTCACTACGCCACATCATATGCAGCGCGTTACTGAACGTTAATTCGCCGTCCTGTGTCACTAACCCGCTGATATGGTCTCCGTGAGCATGTGTGATGATGACGGTGGTAATATCTTCTGCTTTAATGCCATTTTGCCCTAACACATCCAGCAAGCGCCCTAAAGATGGGTCTGGATTGGGGCCAAATCCAGCATCTACTAAAACGCGCTTATCACCTGTTTCTAAATATAAGATATTGAAATAAGAGGGCAGTGCCCCATCTTCTAAACCTGCTTCGGCCAGCGCTTTTTCTACCTCTTCTTTAGGTGCATTATGAAAATAAACATCAGCGCGACCTGCATGGCGTTCTCCTTCTGCAATGACCATGCATTGAATGTCACCCACCTTAAAACGGTAACTATAGCTCATTGTTTTGCATCCTTTCGCAATCAGCCCCCTATATTGTAACGCAATCTAGCGCCGCAGTTTGCGCAAAATCATACGCGGTACAGCTTTCGCCTCTTCCAAGCCCAATATAAACGCCAGCCCAAAGAATACTGCTACACCTCCACCAGCGCCCGCTATTGCCTGAATAAGGCGAGGGCTTTCCTGCAATAAATTGATGACGCCGAGTACCACCGCACCCATCACTAACGAGGCTAAAAATGTGCGTACCGCCCCATAGATGATATAGCTATCATTAATCCCCGCTG
>DAOTWU010000428.1:0-4493 GCA_034435735.1 Anaerolineae bacterium
TATGTGGCAAAGGCCATGAGCAAAGCATGTGTTTTGGAACAACTGAATACCCTTGGGATGACCGAAATGCTTTACGTGCCGCCCTCCGTGGCCAGCCATTGCGCACCTTGCCAACAGCCTCTAAACCTTGATCCTTAAATTAGGTTGAAGAAGCGGCTGAATGTCGTTTTTGATTTAAGATATGGTCTATAAACGGTTTTATGGTACAATCTGCCTGAGTTAGGAGGGGGTATGCAGTTAGACCTCGGCATTATCATCGTGAACTGGAACACTCGCGACTATCTCCAAAAATGTCTGGAGACAGTTTTTGCTAGTGAGGGCGATTTTACCTATAAAGTTGTTGTCGTTGATAATGCTTCAAGCGATGGTAGTGTCGAAATGGTGCGGGAGCATTTCCCACAAGTGTGCCTCATTGCCAGCGAAGTGAATGGTGGGTATCCTTATGGAAACAATGTTGGCCTGAGGGCACTAGGTTTTCGTGATGCTGGTGATGTCGATGATGATGCTCCGCGCTATGCACTGCTATTAAACCCCGATACCGAACTGCCGCCAGATGCCCTATACCGTATGGTGAAGCTCATGGATGAGCGCCCTGAGGTTGGCATAGCAGGGCCAAAGCTGGTGCTTGAAGATGGCAGCTTGGATAAAGCTTGCCGCCGTGGTTTTCCAACGCCAGCGGTCAGCTTTTACCATTTTGCGGGGCTGGCGAAACTCTTTCCGAAAAATGAGCGCTTTGGGCGCTATAACATGACTTTTGCAGACCCCGACGAAGAGATTGAAGTGGATTCTGTTGTTGGGGCTTATATGCAAGTTCGTCGCGAATGTATTGACGCGGTGGGCTTGTTAGATGAAACGTTCTTTATGTATGGAGAGGATTTGGATTGGGCGTATCGAATCAAAGCGGCGGGATGGAAGGTCCTGTACCATCCGCAGGTGGTCGTGCGCCACGTGAAGCGGGCAGCCAGCCGCAAGAGCAAGAAAGCTCAGTTCGAATTCTGGCGGGCGATGCTCATCTTCTATCGCAAACACTTCCGCAAGACGACACCTCTGTGGATGCACGTGCTGATTCTTCTGGCGCTGCTGGCCAAAGGGGGGCCGCGGATGATGCAGGAGATTCGTCATCCAACAGTATCGCTAGCCCGCTAGAACCAGAAGCAAATCTTGCTGCAACTAGACAAAGTAACCGCATTAAGCTCATTATGGGCGCATTGCTCATTGTGCTTGATGTGGCTTTATTGGCGTTGGCTTTTTACACGGGGTATCGTGCCCGCGAAGTCTTGCCATTTTTCCCCATTCCAGAAGCACAGCCACCGTTTCTAGCTTATGTGCCGACATTGTTATTGCATGTGGCTGTGGTTATCTTTGTCCTCTATATTTCACGCCTATACCATCTTCCCCGCATGACTAGCCGCTTTGACCAAGCGCGGGCGATTGTTGGCGCGGTGGGGATTGGCTCTCTCCTCGCCATGGGCATGCAAGAATTGCTTTTCAAACGCACAATTTTTGAAATTGATTATCCCCGTGGCATGTTCTTCTATGTTGCGTTTTTCAGCGTTATTTTTGTAAGTGTCGGGCGAGAATTCCACCGCACTCTTCAACATTATTTGCGTAAGCGTGGTTTATCACGGGATAACTTGCTCATTATTGGCACAAGCCGCATCGCGCGCGACATCCTCCAGAAAATCCGCGCCCGCCCAGAATTGGGCTATCGCATCATTGGTATGGTGCATGAGGGTGAAAAAGATAAAACAGAAATACGGGGCATCCCTATTCTAGGCGTTTATACCGATTTGCCTTATCTCATCGACCTTTATCATATTGAACAGGTTATTATAGCTTTGCCTAATGCTAAGCGTGCCGAATTGGTTGAGTTGGTGACGCTTTGCCAGCGCGGTCATGTAGACATAAAAATTTATCCCGACATCTTCGCCTATATGGCTGGTGACCTCAACGTTGACGATTTAGGCGGAACGCCGCTGCTCACAGTCCGCGATATTGCGCTTCGTGGTTGGAAGTTGAGTCTAAAACGGGCTATGGATATTTTCGGCGCGATTTTCGGCCTCGTTTTCCTATCGCCACTCATGTTACTGACGGCGCTCTTGATTAAGTTAGAATCTCCGGGACCGGTCTTCTATTCACAGATTCGCATGAGCTTGGATGGCAAGCCTATCCGTATGATTAAATTCCGCTCTATGCGCCAGGATGCGGAGAAGCATGGGGCAGGGTGGACTATCCCTAATGACCCGCGTGTGACTCGCGTGGGGCGTTTCATGCGGCGCACGAGTTGGGATGAAATCCCGAATTTGATTAATGTGCTTTTCGGCCAGATGAGCCTTGTTGGGCCGCGTCCAGAGCGCCCTGTTTATGTCCAGCAATTCCGCCAAAGCATCCCGCGCTATATGGAGCGCCATCGTGAAAAGGGCGGTATGACGGGTTGGGCACAGGTCAATGGCCTTCGTGGTGATACCTCAATTGCTGAACGAACGGCTTATGACCTGTGGTATGTGGAAAACTGGTCGTTATGGCTGGATATAAAAATCATTTTGCGCACTGTGTACCAGATTATCGCGCGTAAAGATGTCAACGCTTACTAGCGAAAGGGCATCAGCGTGGATTTGAAAACCCTTGAAGCCGCAATGCATGCCTTTGTTGAGAGTAAAGGCTGGTATGAACCAAACTCGCCACGCCCGCAAACGCTTAAAAATCTGGCCATCTCCCTAGTGCTAGAAGCTTCTGAAGTGCTGGAACATTTCCAATGGCAAGAAGCGCCCAAAAATCGGGAAGCGCTTGCTTCGGAATTGGCTGATGTGATGTTGTATTTGCTTCAGCTGGCCAGCCTTAGCGATATTGATTTAGGCGCTGCCGTTATGGATAAGTTGGAACATAACTATAGCCGCACTTGGGATGATGAGCCGCCACAAACGCCATAACGCACTTGTATTCCTCTCTTCTTGATGCCATAATGAACCTTTGTGACCCTTTAATGTAGGTATAATAAGGTGTTGTCTTATGCGTATGAGCCAGCATTTCGGTCAAACTTTGCGCAATGCTCCAGCAGAAGCGGATACGGAAGGCTACCGTTTACTTTTGCGTGCAGGTTTTGTCCGCCAACTTGCCGCCGGTATTTTTAGCTATTTACCCCTAGCACGGCGCTCCCTCACTAAAATAGAGAATATAGTCCGCCAGGCTATGAATGATATTGGCGGGCAGGAAGTGACGATGCCCGTTGTCCACCCTGGTGATTTATGGCGTGAGACTGGGCGTTGGTATACTGTTGGCGATGAACTCACCCGTTTCCAAGACCGTAATGAGCGCGATATGGTGCTGGCGATGACGCATGAGGAAGTTGTCGCAGATTTAGTGCGTCATGAAATTAGTTCGTACCGCCAACTGCCCCGTTTAATCTATCATCTACAAACTAAATGGCGCGATGAACCACGTCCACGTGCTGGCCTGATTCGGGTGCGCGAATTCACGATGAAAGATAGTTATAGCCTCGATAAGGACGAGGATGGGCTAGATCAACAGTATCGCGCCCACTATCAAGCCTATTTCGATATTTTCCATCGTTGCGGCTTGCCCGTTATCGCCGTGCGCTCTGATGTTGGTATGATGGGCGGCAGTATGGCACATGAATTTATGTACCTAAATGAGATAGGTGAAGATACGTTATTCACCTGTGAGAACTGCGGCTATGCTGCCAATCGGGAAGTGGCGACATTCCGCCGCCCCGCTGCAATAGATGAACCACTTCAACCGTTGGAAAAGGTTGCTACACCAGATACACCAACGATTGAGGCTTTAGCTCAGTTTCTCAATGTGCCTAAATCAAAAACCGCGAAAGCTGTTTTTATGATGGCCACGATTGTGGACGAAGCAGGGGAGCGTGAGCAATTTGTTTTTGCAGTAGTGCGTGGCGATATGGAAGTCAATGAAACTAAACTCGCCAATGCTGTACAGGCGAAATCCTTACGTCCCGCTACCGAAGCCGAAATCCGCGCTATTGGCGCAGAACCTGGCTATGGCTCGCCTGTTGGGGTTCGTGATTGCTTGATTGTTGTAGATACCACTGTGACCACTTCGCCTAATCTTGTTGCTGGTGCTAACGAGGTTGGCTATCACTATCTCAATGTCAATCATGGGCGTGACTATAAAGCCCACATCATAACCGATATTGTATCTACTTATGAAGGTGCACCATGCCCACAGTGCGAACATGACTTGAAAGCTGTTCGTGGAGTAGAAGTCGCGAATATCTTCAAGCTAGGTACACGCTACACCGAGGCGCTAGGCGCGACTTTCCTCGATAAAGATGGCCAAAGCCGCCCAGTTATTATGGGGTCTTATGGGATTGGGATTGGTCGCCTGCTTGCCTGTATAGCGGAGCATCATCACGATGAAAACGGCCTAAAATGGCCCATCACTGTCGCCCCATATCAAGTGCATTTAATCGTTCTTCCGGGTGATGAGACTGTGCCCATAGCTGACAAACT
>DAOTWU010000429.1:0-13477 GCA_034435735.1 Anaerolineae bacterium
CGCCAATTCTGTTTTTTGTTCACCGATTTGGCTAACCCAACATCTAACCATATCTATCAAGAAGTCGGATATGAAGCCGTTTGCGATGTCGATGTATACCATTTTGAAGATGTGAAGTAAGACTTCGCATAAAAATTCCGTCAGAAAATCGGCACATATAACGCTTATTTTATATAACATGGTATAGTATACTGTGCAGGAACAGAAACAAAAGTCAACGAGGTGAACGCCTATGCCCATCTACACGTATCGTCGTGAAGACGGCACAACATTTGAGGTGCGCCAAAGCTTTAATGATGATCCCTTGGAGTTTGACCCGGAAACCGGTCAGCGCGTTCAGCGGATTGTGCAGGGCGTCGGTGTCATCTTCAAAGGGTCGGGTTTCTATATTACCGATAACAACGGGAGCAAGCGCAACCTGACCACACCCACTGCGAATGGCAACGGCCATGGCGAAAACGGCCATAGCAATGGCACAAGTGCCGAAGCGCCTAAAACTGAGAAAGCCGACGCCAAAAGCGCGGCTGACTAGTTAACCGGCATTCGCCCTTAAACTTCTCATTTTCAACCTGATTTGAACAACGCCCCCGCTCTTCTACGAGGGCGTTCTTGCGTTTCCTGACAGGTGTATACTGGCTATAGGGTGAACAGCCACATCGTGGTATGTTCTGGTGACTTATTTTTATACCTGTTTAAGGAGCGTGTGCTGTGCAACTATGGATAGATACCGACACCGCGTCCGATGATGCTGTGGCTCTGCTCATGGCGTTTCGCTGGCCTAATGTCGATGTTCTCGGTGTGTCTGTGGTTGCGGGCAATGTGCCGCCACAACAGGGCGCCCGTAATGCCCTCTATGTGGCAGAGCTATGTGGTGTTGATGTGCCCGTTTATCTTGGTGCAAAAAAGCCCCTACTACGCCCATATGTCCATGCGGCGTGGTTTCATGGCGAAGATGGTCTTAGCGATAAAGGTTACGCGCCCGCCAAACTCATACCCCAAACTGAACACGCCGTACCCGCGCTTATCGCCGCCACCCGCGCGCATCCTGGTTTGACGCTGGTCACGCTTGGCCCATTGACCAATATCGCGCTAGCTGTCCAACAAGCGCCAGATATTGCTGAAAAAATTGGGCGCGTTGTTATCATGGGGGGCGCGGCAGCCACTAACGGGAATGTGACACCCGCCGCCGAATATAACATTTGGGTAGACCCAGAAGCGGCGCGGATGGTCTTTCATAGCGGCTTGCCCATTACAATGGTTGGTTGGGAATTCTGTCAGGGCGAGTTTGTCCTCTCTTTTGACGAAATAGCGCAAGTGCGGGCTATACATACCCCTTATAGCGATTTCACCTTGGATTGTAACGAGACGGCCATAGAAGCCTATCATGTCCAGACGGGCGAACATGGCCTATCGCTGCCAGATGCTGTAGCGATGGCCGCCACGCTTGACCCTACCGTTATTCTGCGCAGTAGCCGCCATTATGTGGATGTGGAAACGCAGAGCGAATTGACGCGCGGTATGACCGTCGTCGATAAATTGAACGTCGCGCATGATGAGCGCAACCGCGCGGTATGGCAACAGCTTTTGGGGCGGGGGGCGCCGAATGTAGAAGTATGTTGGGAATTGGATGCCGCACGTTGGAAGCAGGCGCTTTACCGTATGTTGCAAGCGCAAGTGGATTAAAAACGGGGCGAACTGTTCTTCGCCCCTCTTAAATTACTCTTTGGCGCGCTTAAAAGCGGCTTTTGCGCCATTATCAGACCATTCAAAACTCACTAGTTCCCAGCCTGCATCGCCATATTGGTTCAGTTGGTCGGTATATTTATCTGCATCTAGGTGGGCGTCAATTTCGGCATCTTCACTAACGCGAGAATCACGGATGAACACCACCAGATATTCCCATTTGGGCATGAGACAAACTCCTTTATGTGCCGTTATCTCACTGCATTATACCGCAGTTTGCCCCCATTGATGAAAAAGGTGCTGGAGGATATTGCAGGGGACGCCCGCAGTAACTTGACAGTGAAACCGCAGCCATGATAACGTGCAGTTAAACATCTTGTCAGATGAAGATAAGCACGGAACGTTTACAGGTGTGTATGACCATCTCTATTTCTATTCCACAAGAAGCATTGGCTGAAGTTTGCCAGCGCCATCATATTCGCAAGTTATCCATTTTCGGTTCAGCATTGCGCTCTGATTTTAATGATGAGAGCGATGTCGATGTACTGGTTGAGTTTGACCCGCAGCACATTCCGGGCTTATTCGGGATTGCTCAAATAGAACGTGAGCTTTCTGCATTATTGGGGCGACAAGTGGATTTGCGCACACCAGAGGATTTAAGCCGTTATTTTCGTCAGCAAGTTTTGCAAGAGGCCATTGTTCAATATGAGCAACCATGATGAAATTCGTTTGCTGCATATGCGTGATGCGACTATAGAAGCGATAGAGTTTTCTCAAAGTTATTCTCGGGCTGATTTAGACACCAATCGTATGCTGGTTTTAGCTCTGGTAAAATCAATAGAAATTATCGGAGAAGCTGCATATCAAGTAAGTGAACAAACAAAAGAACAATATCAGGAAATTCCTTGGGCGAATATTATCGGTATGCGGCATCGCTTGGTACATGCTTATTTTGACATTAACCTAGATATTCTATGGCAAACCGTACAATCTGATTTACCAGCTTTGCTGGGCATATTGGAGAGGATACTACCCTAATCCTCCTCGCTTAATGCCCGTTTGAAGTACCAGCCTTCTTGATAAACGGTCACCAGTTCCCAGCCTTGTTGCCCCAATTGGGCAATAAGCTGTGGCCAAAGGCGGTTCATGCCATCTTCATAGCTCTCCGCATTATAGACATGCTTTTCTAGGCCATTCGCCTTAAAGTAGGTGATTGTGCATTGAATTGGGCCAGGGGGCGCCGTGGCTAGAATGCAATATTCCCATTGTTGTGCCATGACCAACTCCTATATGGCGACAGCAACCGCTGAAGCATAATCTTTCGTATGGGAGAGGCTCACATCCCATTGGGTGATGCCCAATTCTTCAGAGAGCGCTGCTGCCGCGCCGTGCAAGTGTAACGTTGGGCGCTTGCGCGGGTTATTCACCCGAATTTCTATATCTACCCAACGCACATCGCCGATACCCGTCCCCAGCGCTTTGGCCACCGCCTCTTTCGCTGCCAACCGTGCCGCCAGTCTATACGGGCGGTCTTCACAATCAGCGCGCTCGCCATCCGTAAAAAAACGGCGCAGAAAACGCTCACCAAGCCGCTCAATACCCCGCGCCACACGCTCACACTCAATCATATCAATGCCACAACGCAGCATAATCGCCCCTTCATCACATCAGCCATCATGGGCAACAAATACCAGATTAGTGCTATCGGCGCAACCCTGCTACAACGAAAAACGGGCACAGCGACCGCCATGCCCGTCGGAATATGCGCGTTGGTGGGTCTAGCTTAAGCGTGGCTGACTGCTTCGCTCACGCTTTCTTTGACCAGCGTCATGAGGTCAGTTTGCTTGCCCTCATTGAGCGCTTGTTCATAGGCTTGCGCCCCCATACGCTGCTCAATTTTATGCAAGGCATCTTGAATGCGCTTACGTGGCAGCGGGTAGTAGTTGGCTGGGCGGTAGTTGAGCAGCGCACTCAACAACTTGGCCGCTTGTGCTTCATGGCCAGTATGTGCCAATACCAGCGCCAGTCCAATAATGGCGATACTACCATCCACCAGATGGCGCGGCTCTTCCACTTTTTGCAAGTGTTTGACGAATTTTTCGCGGGCGGCCTCTAGTTGGCCATCCTGTAAATCCGCCAGCCCTTCAATAGCATCGGGCACAACCAGCACTTGCTGCATGTTAACCCGTATCAGCTCTGGGCGCACATCGGCGGCAATGCGGCGCGCCTTTTCCACATCGCCCGCTTCGGCTGCCATAACGCCTAACCCCGCCAGCGATACCAGTTGGGCGCGGGCATAGTTCATCTCTTTGGCCAGCTTGAAGCTGCGCATGAGGTAGTCACGGGCAATGTCTTCTTCACCAGCGCTTAGCGCACAATAGCCTATTGCCGTCAGGCCATCGGCCTCGCCGAGGCGGTCGCCAATTTCGCGGCGGATGGCCAAGGCTTGCTCATAGTAATCGTGCGCTCGCTCAAAATTGAGGTCAACACGCCACGTATCGCCCAAATCACTGAGTGAATCGGCAATGCTGCGGCGGTCGCCAATCTCGCGGCGGATGGCTAGCGCTTGTTCATAGTAATCACGAGCAGTATCGAGGTCATCTTTGAAATAGGCGATATTGCCCAATGCACTGAGCGAATGCCCTAAGCCGGCGCGATCGCCAATTTCCTTATTCAGGCGATAGCCTTCAATATACTTTTCGTACGCCGCTTCAAATTTACCTTGCGCATAGAGTAGCCCGCCCATATTGTTCAACGTAAAGGCCATGCCACGGCGATGGCTATATTCGGCAAAAATAGCATGCGCCTCTTCAAACTTCTTGTAGGCTTCCTCAAAGCGCCCTTGATAGACATACACCTCGCCGATGTTGTTGATGCCAAAGGCTTTGCCAATTGGTGAGCCATAGACAGGGTCATCGGCGGTGGCCAATAGCCCTTTGCTGGTATATTCTATCGCCTCATCAAAGTTGCCGCGTAGATAGTGCACATAGCCCAGATTGCCCCACGAGAGGTTATACCATTCGCGCTTGCCTGTCTGTTCAACTAGCGCGGTCGCCTCTTCGCCATACCGTTGGGCAGCATCATAATCGCCCAACCACATCTCTACATAGCACAGCCCATTGAGCGCCAGCAGAATATCATCCAACGATTGTTCTTGACGGAAGATGTCCAGCGCCTGCAAGATAATTTGCTTGCTGGCTTCATAGCTGCCGCTGCGCCCCAGCAACCACGCCCGATAATTGCGCACTTGCCACAGCATCATGCTTTGCTCATTGAAGCCTTGAGCTATCAGGCTCTCTTCCATTTGCTCCAGCATTTTCGCCCCTTCGCGATATAAGCTGGAGAACTCATAGTACATTGTCAAGGTATATAGGGCTGTGCCTAGCTCGTTGAAACAGCCACAATCCACCACCCATGAACAGGCGGCGCGGATGTTCTCAATTTCGCGCTCAATCTCGGCTTGTGTCTGCTTTTGCATGCGGTTTTGGATGCTTTGCCGCCGCATAGAGAGAAATTCGGTATAGAATTGGGCGTGCTTTGCCCGTACCGCGTCGCGTAAAGCTGTATCTTGATTGAGCTTCTCTTCAGCATATTGGTGCAGCATGTTATGGATGCTATAGCGGCCATCTGGCGCGCGGTAAACCAGCGATTTATTCACCAGTGCATTCAAGATGCGCAGCGAGGCATCCGCTACCGCTTCCGCTGCTGGGCGCATAAACCCGCCACGAAAAACAGCCAGCTTCTTGAACGTTTCGCGTTCTTGCTCATTGAGCAAATCCCACGAATAATCAAATACCGCCCGTATGCTGCGCTGGCGCTCTGGCACATCTTGCAAATCTGTCTCTAAAAAGTCCAGATTGCGCGTGATTTCGTCCGCAATTTCAGAGATGTCTAGCATCTCTAGCCACGCCGCCGCCAACTCAATCCCCAGCGGCATCCCTTGCACGGTGCGGGTGATGCGCGCCACGCAGTGGGCATTCTCTTCATCCACTTCGAAATCCGGTTGAACGCGGCGCGCGCTTTGGATGAAAAGCTTTACGGCGCTATATTGGCTTAGGTCTTCGGGCGTTTCCCAGTCGGGGAAGCCCATGCCGTGAATTTCGTAAATCGTTTCTCCCCGTAACCGCAGCCGCTCACGCGATGTCGCCAGAACGCGCACATTGGGCGCTTCTCGTAGAATATCCGACACAATGCCCGCAGCAGGAATCATGTGCTCAAAGTTATCTAAGATGAGCAACATCTCTTTATCGCGCAAATAGAAAAGTAATTGGTCGCGCGGGTCATCATTGCCAGAAAAATCAAAATCTATCGCATCGGCAATCGTAGAAATAATCAGGTCAGGGTCATTAAGTGTGGCGAGCTTGATGAAGAACACACCGTCATGAAATTCGCTCAAAAAGCGCTCACCCGCTTCTAAAGCCAACCGCGTCTTGCCCATGCCACCCGGCCCCAATAGCGTGATGAGCCGCTTACCTTCTTCGCCCAACAGCTTATGGATGTCTTGCAATTCAGTATCGCGCCCGACGAACGGTGTCGGCTGTGCGGGCAAGTTGTGCTTCCGCCGCGGTACAATAGCGCTTGTTTGGCTATCTGCCGCCACTGGGGTAGGGGTTGCGAAGCGCGATGAATCCGCTGGCATGACAGGATGTGGGCGACGGGCATCGCCTCGAATAATCGCCTCTAATTCTGCCCCGACTAATCGCACACTAGGAATGCGGCGGGCGGGGTCTTTTTCCAGCATACGGTAGACTAAATCCGCCAGCGCCACCGGCACATCGTCACGATAAGCCTCTAAATCCGGCATTGGTTCGGTGAGAATGGCCGTGATTGTTTGGCCTATTTGGTCTTTACCAAACGGCAGATGGCCGGTCAGCATCTCAAATAGCATGACACCAAACGCCCAAATATCGGATTTGGCGTCGGCTTCTTCCCCTTGTAGCAGTTCTGGCGCTAAGTAAGAAACCGTGCCGACGAGTGTGCCTTCTTGCGTCACACGGGATAAACCAATAATCCGCGCTACACCGAAGTCCGTCAGGCGCGGTGTGCCGTCTTCTGCCAGCAAAACATTGCCCGGCTTAATATCGCGGTGAATAATATCCAGACGGTGCGCCCGTGTCAGTGCGTCTGCCAAATCCAGCGCGACATAAAGCGTCCGCTGTACTGAAAAGCGTTCAGCTTGCTTCAGCGCATCGTATAGGCTACCGCCCGGCACATATTCCATGACGATATAATGTAAATCATTTTCTTGTTCTGTTGCCAAAATTTTGACAATATTCGGATGATTCAAACGGCGCAGGACTTCACCCTCGCGCTGAAAACGCTGCACAATATCGGGGTCGCGCTCAACCACATCGGGCTTGAGTAATTTCAGTGCGACAGGTTCGCGGGTTTGCGTATCTACGGCGCGGTAAACCGTTCCCATGCCGCCTTGCCCCAATATACCGCCTACGCGGTAGCGGTTGGCCACCAGTTGACCTTGGCTCATTAGTTTTCTACCCCCGTGGGTTTTCTGATTCGGCCTGTGATGTCGCGTATACGTGCTTCTCAGACGGTATCGCCTATCACTTATCTTACACCGAAAAAAGCTATTTTCTCGAATGTTGACACAATTCTAATACGTGAGAATAGCGTATCGAGTTGCAAATGCATTAGAACGCCTGTTTATATTGATTTTTCAATCAAGATTGACAATATATAGAACTATATCTAGTCTATAGGTAACGGTAAAATATCTTGAAAGGACAGACCATGTTTATTCGCAATAAAAATCAAGCAGAGCATCGCGAACGTCAAGGATTGACCTCTTACTGGCTACTCAATTATGGCGACAATGACGAAAATCAACTCATGTCCACTTGGGTGACAGTTGAGCCAGGTGCACACCAAGCCATTCACCACCATGAGCCGCCACAAATCTATGTCATCATCGATGGGGAAGGGCTAATGACCGTTGGAGATGAGCAGCAAACCGTACGGACGGGCGACCTCGTCTATATCCCGCCGAATGTGCCGCATGGCATAAAGAATACGGGTGATACGGTCTTGCAATACATTTCTGCCGCCACGCCCGCCCTTGATATTCAGCAATACTACGATAAAGGGCAGCTCAAATCAGATGCGTATAAGGCCTAGTTATATCCCAAGTTTTTATCCCAAATTGGGATATTTTGGGATATATTGGGGTTGTGAGGGGTCAAATGGGTGGCGATGACATATTGCCACCTCGCCCCTCTTTGCGTTTATGTTGCTGTTTCCGCCCTGCGTTTTAACGCAAACACTGCTATACTCATGGCGTTACCGGATACAGCAACTAGATGAATGACGATGAGCGACCTGACCGAATTAACCATCAGTGAAGCTTTGGCCAAATTACGCAATGGCGAAATCACTTCCGTAGCACTCACCCGCGCCTACCTTGACCGCATCGAAAAACTTGACCCGACCATCCGCGCTTATCTCAAGGTGACGCCAGAGCGCGCCCTTGCCGATGCCGAGGCGGCTGATAAAGCGCGCCAAAATGGCGATGACCGCCCGCTGCTCGGTATCCCTATGGCGATTAAAGACGTACTCAGCACCGAAGGCATTGAAACCACCTGCGCCAGTAAAATCCTAGAGGGCTATGTGCCCGTTTTCAATGCGACGGCTGTGCAGCGTTTGTATGATGCCGGTATCGTCATGTTGGGCAAGCTCAATATGGACGAGTTCGCCATGGGGTCATCCAACGAAAACAGCGCCTTTTTCCCAGCTTATAACCCGTGGGATACCTCGCGCGTGCCCGGTGGTAGTAGCGGGGGAAGTGCCGCCGCCGTCGCCGCCCGCATGGCCGCCGCCACCTTAGGCACAGATACTGGCGGCAGCATCCGCCTGCCCGGCGCGTTTTGTGGCGTGGCCGCCCTCAAGCCCAGTTATGGCCGCGTTTCCCGTTATGGCCTCATCGCCTACGGTTCATCATTAGACCAAGCTGGCCCGTTGGCGCGCACGGTTGAAGATGTGGCGCGCGTTTTGGGCGTTATTGCTGGCCATGACCCGCTGGATAGCACTAGCATGCCGCTAGAAGTGCCCGATTATGTGGCAGCGCTCACAGGCGATGTGAAGGGCTTGCGCATTGGCATCCCTAAAGAATACTTCGTTGATGGCATTCAGCCCGAAGTTGAACAAGCCGTCCGCGCCGCATTGGCGCAACTGGAGAGCATGGGCGCTGAATTGGTAGAGGTCAGTTTGCCCCATACCGAGTACGCCCTGCCGGTGTACTATATCATTGCCCCAGCAGAAGCCAGCGCCAATCTCGCCCGCTATGATGGCATTCGCTTTGGCGCACGTGTGGAGACGGGCGATATGTGGGAAACTTACCGCGCCACCCGTGCCCTCTTTGGCGAAGAGGTCAAGCGCCGTATCATGATTGGTACATATACCCTCAGCGCAGGCTATTACGACGCTTACTATGGTAAAGCGCAGGCCGTCCGCACCCTCATTAAGCAGGACTTTGATAAAGCGCTGGAGCAGGTTGATGTGCTAGCAGCGCCCGTCAGCCCGACAACGGCCTTCAAATTGGGCGAAAATACCGCTGACCCCATCCAGATGTATCTGGCAGATGTGCTCACAATTTCGGTTAATCTCGCTGGCGTGCCCGGCCTCAGTGTGCCCTGTGGCTTTGATAGCGACAACTTGCCTATTGGCCTGCAAATCATCGGCAAGGCATTTGATGAAGCGACCGTGCTCCGCGTTGGCCATGCTTACGAACAGGCCACCGATTGGCACAAACGCCGCCCACCTGTTTTGAACGCCTAAGCCATTTAGTCAAAACTTGTTATGATACTGTAGGCGATGCTCAAATTGCATCGCCTTTGTTGTGTTTATACGTTATTTATTCAGACCTTTTATACTGTCAAGAGTGTTAAAGCATTTTGAGGTTAAACAAAATGGTGGATTTTGGTTTTTTCCGCGATTTGCCGCCAATGAAACGGCTACAAGATATAACTGATGAGAGTTTCTACCAAAATGTGCCTTCGGACTGGCATATTGCTTTGACTGATGTGGTCAATTCTACTATCGCTATTCAAAAGGGGCACTATAAAATCATCAACACCATTACTGCGGCTACTATTGCCGCAATTCTCAATAGCTTGCCCAATATTGAATTGCCTTTTCTATTTGGGGGGGATGGCGCTTTTGTGATTATCCCTCCACAAGTTTTGCCGCAAGTGCAAGAGGCATTAGCGGCTGTGCGTCATCTCAGTAGGAAAAATTTCAACCTAGAAGTTCGGGCAGGCATTGTCCCCGTTCAAGATGTGTTGAACGCTGGTTATCGGGTCAAAGTGGGCAAATTGCAAATATCTGATCATTTTATGCAACCTGTTTTTACAGGGGGCGGGTTGGACTATGCTGATTTTCTATTGAAGGACGAGATTAAAGGTCAAAAATATCAGGTTGAAGCCAATCCCCAAGCACAAGCTGATTTTAGTGGTTTTGAATGTCGCTGGAGTAAGCACCCCGCTCGTCATGAAGAAGTGGTTAGCCTCATTGTCAAAGCGGTTCATCCAGATAATCGTCAACACCCCTTGATTTACACTAAAGTGATTGACGCTATTGCAAAGATTTATGGTGATGAACAGCAGCGCTATCCACTTGATATTAGAAAAATGCGGGTGGCAACAAATCCATTCCAATATCGTAATGAGCTAGTTTGGAAAACATCCTATGTAACTGTCCTTGCCATACTCAAATTGATGTTATGGACAATCGGCGGAGCTACACTATGGATGTATAAGAAAATCTGGCCACGTTATAAAGCGATGGTTTTACAAACGACAGACCACGAGAAATTTGATGATACATTGCGATTAACGATGAGCGGCACAAAACAACAACGCCAGCAATTACAGGCAGTATTAGAAGATATGTATCAAAGTGGGGATATTGTCTATGGTTTACACCAGGCCAGCCATAGCCTGATGACCTGTATTGTATATGAACGTTTTGGTCGACAAGTTCATTTTGTCGATGCAGATAAAGGTGGATATGCTCTAGCTGCTCATCAAATGAAAGCGCAGCTCCAAATGCTTAACCCAAATGACTTGGTACTTCCCTCCTAATTCGGGCGTAATTCGTGAAAAAATTGTGAAATCGCCGTAACTTTTCTGTTTGAATTAACGGTTGTTCTGCAAAGAGACCGTACAATAAGGGTAAGCAATAGCGAGGCGGCCTAAGGGGAATAACGAGGAGTGTATCATGAGGGAAAAACTGATGGGCTGCGAAATTTACTTTGACTTCGAGGGGCATGAGGTGAGCTATAAAAAGCTCAAACTCATGGTTGATGATCCTGTCATTCATGCCGCGCTAGACCATCTCATGGAAATCGCTGAGGAACTAGGCACTGCCCCTTGCCCTGTGCATGGCAAATTGCCAACGTTGACCGTCTCTGTAGGTAAAAGCGGCAGTATCAACATTAAAACCCGCACCTGCTGTGATGAACAAGAACGCTCCACTTCAGCAGTGATGTCGCCCTTCCGCCAGACCGCTTATTTTACGCCGGGCTTGCGCCTGATGCTTGTGCCCGAACACGCTTCGCGCCCGTTCATTTTCGACGCTGAGCAGATTGAACGCATCATCATTGGCCGCTCTGACCCCGATGTAGATACGGTGCCAGATGTAGACCTGTGCGAACATCGTGCGATAGAACGCGGCGTTTCACGTCGCCATGCCAGCATTTTTTGGCATCGGGGCGCACTCCATATTATGGACGAGGGCAGTAGCAACGGCACGCGCCTCAATGGTGAGCGGCTAGAGCCAAACGAGCCAGCCATTTTGCGCGATGGCGACGAAATTATGCTTGGCCTGCTCCCCATACAGGTGATGTTGATTGATGATTAGCGCAGTCGCGCCCGCAATAAGCTGAATGCGGTGACGGCCAACACGCCGAGCGGCAGCGCCCCGCCATGCAATAATGACGCGCCCTCTAATGCGGCATAGTCATTCGGCGCTAAAGGTATCGGCACGAAAATGAGGGCGAAGATGACCAGCGTGGCATAAGCCAACATCTTGCGGCGGCTATCCAGTGGTGTCACATCGTCCAGTGGCACGGCATAAAAGCGCCCAAAGAAAAGCAGCAGTAGCACAAAAAGCATCCACACGCTGGAAATCATCACCAGCACTAACCCCGCCACAAGCAAGGGCACATATAACTTCCGCGCCTGATTGCCAAATAAGCTATAAAGAATATGCCCACCATCCAATTGCCCCAGCGGGATGAGGTTTAAGCCTGTGACCAGCAGCCCTGTCCAGCCCGCCCAAAGTAATTGGTTGACGAAAATATCTTCGCCACCAGAGGGCAAAAAGCGCCCGTGAATGATGAACTTGGTGAATGCGTATAGAATGGAATTGCCCTCAACCAGCGCGGGGCCTGTGACCTCTCGCACGGGTGATGTAGCCACACCGATAATCAAAATAGGAATGGCGAAAATCAGCCCCGCCAGTGGCCCCGCCGCGCCAATATCAAACAGCACTTTGCGGTTGCGCATTGGTTGCCGTAGCGAGATAAACGCGCCAAATGTGCCAAACGGGCTAATCAGCGGCACGGGGATGAAATAGGGCAGACTGACCACCACTTGATGGTAGCGCGCCGCGAAGAAATGCCCCATCTCGTGCGCGCCCAAAATGAGCATAATGCTGAAGGCATAGGGGATACCGCGCCATAGTTCCATCCATGGATTGCGCGCCAACTGCTCCGCCAATAGTGGATTTTGCAGCCCAATATCTTGTAGTGCCATATCGAGGCCAGTGAGCAAAACGCTGACAAAGGTGGCGATGAACAGCACAATGTTCCAGAATGGGCGCGGTTGGGCTGGGTTAGGGCGGCGGTATAAGATATGCACCACATGGGACGTGCGCCCCCGCATCTCATCATGAAATTCCCGCAGAAAACAGTACATATTATGCGGCTTCAGTGCCTCATCAAGTTGGTTGAATGCGCTTTCGCTATCCAGCTTCAGCGTGCCTTGATAGCTGATGATGTACTCACTGCCACTATTGAATAGTAGCGCCTTGTCTTCTGTTGCTATCGGCGAACGTGGTTGTAGCTGTGCACTGCGCTCAATCTCTAGCACTTCGCTCACCAGCGGCTCAATCCAGTTGGGGCGCTCGTCCGATGGCTCTTCAAAAATTGTGCGCTTCAATGCGGGGGGCTGGTAATCCGCAGATGATGCTGGTTCATGTAACATGGGTTGTCCTTACACATTCAACGCTTGGCTACCAATATCAGTCTCTCTATAGGATATGCGAGAAAGCGCAGCTTGGCCATATAGCCAACGATTGTTTGCCGCCTCTACAACTATCACTATACGGTTTCATCCTACGCCTGTGCCGCCTCTCTATAATGAAAACAATACGCACCACAACAGGAAAGAGCGGACGATGTTCAAGCACATACGTATATGGTTAATCCTCTTGTTTTTATCTTACATGGCGGTAACGGCAAATGCGCAGTTATTCACCCCACAACCTACCCGCCCCGTTCCTACCATCACAGCGCACAACGCCCATGATATGCATCTGCTTGGTGTCGCAACGTTAGAAGGCGTGACGCACATCGCTTTACTAACAGACGGGACTTTGCAAGCTGAACGCGCTGGCGGTGAAATGGTAACTATCTGGCAACTATCAGAAGGCTATACCGCGATACCAGAAGCGAGCAATCGCGCGTTTAACCCTGCTGGCGATGTATTGGCTGTTATTGGGCAAGATGGCGCGGTGTGGCTGTGGAATATTCCCCAGACACAACTAGCAACTATCGTATATG
>DAOTWU010000430.1:0-6619 GCA_034435735.1 Anaerolineae bacterium
GCAAAAAATTGGTAAATGGCCGTTTGCATATATAACGCGACTATCAACAGCCCCATAAACATGAATAGCTGTAAGGGTTGCGGTGTGGGTAGGTCATAAATATGCTGGTCGATAACCAGCATATTCTCGCCGAATACTTCTATCCGAACGAGCGACGATAGCCCAAACATCACCATAATGACGCTAATCGCCGCAATGCTCAGGATAAGGCGGCGGACAATCACGACACCCTCAGTGATATACACCACAAGAGAGAGTAAGAGCAAAATAGGGATATAGGTTTCGACATTGCTATAAACCACGAGGCCATTAGCACTTTCGAAACCCAAACCAGAAAGAAATGTGAAGTAAGTCCAAACGGTTAACCCGCCCGTATACATCATCAACATGGTGTGGCCATACCGTTGGCGCAATGCGTGTAAATATAAGCCTAAACTGCCCAGTACGATAATTTCCAATATAACCAGAATCATGGCGCTATTAGAACCTCGTCCTCAACTTCAAAATGATTGTGCAACCAAGTTTCGATAAGCCCTTGTGTCTCTTCAATGTTGGTCATGGGGAAAAGGTGACCGCCCTTAACCACCTGCACCTTTGCCTGTGGCACAAGGCGTTTTAGCCGCACCATACCAGCGGCGGTGAATGTGTCACTGCTCTCTCCACGAATGACCAATAGCGGGATATTGCGCGGGAGTTGGGGCAGTTTTTGCCATGACCAAGGGAAGACATGGCGATAATACTGCGCTTCCCACTCTGGTGACCATGCAAGCTCTACACCACCCTGCGGCGCGGGGCGGGTGATACCCGTCACATAAAGTTTAACCGTTTCATCTGGCCATTCGGCAAAAAAGCGCTTATTACGGAAGTAACTATAGGCCTCTTCGGCGCTTTCAAAATGGCGGCGGCGGCGCAACGCACCCTGTACCAGCGGGAAGCGGCCTGTGAGCTTGAAGCGCTGGGCAAGCCAAATGAGCACAGCAAGCGGTGGTGAGAAATTGATGAATGTCGGGTCTAGCAAAATGAGGCCGCGAAAACGTTGCGGCTCTTTTAAGGCGGCCAGCATAGACGCCACCCCGCCAAAAGAATGGCCAATCGCTACAACGTTGGTGAAATTATGGGCATGTAGCCCAGCCAGTAAATCATCAGCGAGCTGTTGCCACGAATGAAAACGGTGATAATCCTCATCACCCCACAAAGCGCGGGGCGGCAAGCTCACCGTCGTAAAACGCTTAACGAACGGGCGTAGCAAAGGTTCGTACACTTGCGGTGGGAAACCATTGGCTACGGCCATGTGAATGACGGGGGTGGTTATCAGTGTTTTATCGCTATAGTGATAAATTGGCTGCATAATAACCTTGATTACGTTATTGATAAATAGATAAACAGCGCTTTCTATAACATTATAGGCGCATACCACCCGAAGATAAACAAAGGCTTTGTTTGAATTATTGTAACCGATTACAGAAAATTGTGGGAAACCTTTAGAAATTTTTCATAAAGGTTAAGACCACAATAAAAATCTAAGCCTTTACAGCTTTTCGGTCAATTATTTTTATGGTTAAAAATGGGCTGGTATGGCGCTAAGGCGGGAAGGTTGGGCGGTCTATAATGGCCACATGATACCTTCAGCCAGCCAAAAAAGGGGCAATCCATGAGCGAGAAACCGCGCCGCGCAACAGCTACCGAAGCCATTCACGGGGTTAAGCACGATGAGCAATTCCATAGTGTCCCCTACCCGATTTACCAATCGGCGAACTTCGCTGTAGAGCAATCTGATGACTATCGCCATTATATCAACGATGACTTGGATGACTTTTACATTTATTCCCGTCCAGATAGCCCAACCCAGCGCGCGGTTGAGCTAAAGCTGGCGAAACTTGAACATGGCGAAGACGCACTGATGACGGCCAGCGGCATGGCGGCCATCACTACCGCGGTATTATCAGTTGTCAAAGCGGGCGATACTATAGCAGCGTCAAAGCGCATTTATGGCACAACTTACGGGTTTTTAGCCAACATTGCGCCACAGTTTGGCATCCAGACCGTTTTTCTAGATGATGAAGCGCTCTATGATATTGAACACCACGCTCCACAGGCGAAGCTGGTTTATTTTGAAACGCCAATTAACCCTACAGTGGACATCGTGGATATAGCGGCAGTGGTGGAAGCAGCTCGTAAAATTGGCGCGCTGACGATGCTTGATAGCACATTCGCTTCACCGATTAACCAGAACCCGCTGGATTGGGGCGTGGATGTAGTCGTGCACAGCGCAACTAAGTATCTAGGCGGACATAGTGACCTAGTGGCGGGGGCGATTATTGGCGGAGAAACGCAGGTGCAGGCGGCGCGCAACCTGTTAAAGGTGTTTGGCGGCATCTCCAGTCCGCTGGTGGCATTTTTACTTGACCGCAGTCTGAAGACCTTGCCGCTACGGGTACAACAACACAACCACAACGCCCTACAACTGGCAAAATTTTTGCAAAGTGCGCCCCAAGTGCAGCGGGTTTATTACCCTGGCCTGCCCGACCACCCCCGCCATGAGTTAGCCAAGCAGCAGATGCGCGGCTTTGGGGGGATGCTGTCGTTTGAGTTGCCCACATTGGAAGCAGCGAAGACTTTCGCAGATAGTTTGCAGGTGGCCTGTAATGCCTCTAGTTTAGGCGCGGTGGAGACGCTCATCAGTCTACCAATTTTAACAAGTCACGCCTTTATGACACCCCAAGAGCGAGCAGAGGCGGGGATTGCCGATGGGTTGGTGCGAGTTTCGGTGGGGCTAGAAGATATAGATGACCTCATCACTGATTTTGAACAAGCGCTCATAAAAGCAGCGGGGAGATAGGGGGCGCAGGTCATCCCCACGCCCCAGATATTCGCTACGGATTGGTGACGGCGCCGTCATCCGCCTGGGCGACGAGGCGGGCATACTTCGCCCAAACACCACTGGTGTAGTTGGGCTGTGGCGGTTGCCAAGCAGCGCGGCGCGCCTCTAGCTCTTCATCGCTGAGTTCGACGCGGATGCTACGCTTCTCAATATCCACTTCGATGATGTCGCCCTCTTGCAACAGGCCAATGGGGCCGCCAACCATCGCCTCTGGGGCGACATGGCCAATCATCAGGCCGCGTGTGCCACCGCTAAAGCGGCCATCCGTGATGAGCATGACATCTTGTCCCAGCCCCTGCCCCACAATGGCAGCGGTTACGCTGAGCATTTCGCGCATACCAGGGCCGCCGACAGGCCCTTCATAGCGGATAACAACGACATCACCCGCTTTAATCTGGCCGCCCTGTACGGCCTGCATGGCGTCCTCTTCACGCTCAAAGATACGGGCGGGGCCACGGTGGTGGGTTGGCTCATCGCCCTTAAGCTTGACCACAGCACCACGCGGGGCGAGGTTGCCATGCAACACAACAAGGCCGCCAGTGGCTTTAATCGGGTTATCAACTGGGCGCACAACCTGCTGGCCAGGTGTCTCCTGGGCATCGGCGACCACTTCGGCCAACGTTTGGCCAGTCACGGTGAGGGTATCGCCATGCAACAGACCCGCTTCAATCATGCGTTTAGCCAACAGAGGCACACCACCAGCTTTATACAAATCTAGCGCCATATATTTACCGGTGGGGCGCATATCTGTGATGACGGGCGTGCGTTTGCTCACGGCTTCAATGTCATCTAGCGTGAACTCTACGCCAGCTTCGCGGGCAAAAGCAAGTGTATGCAAGATGCTGTTCGTGCTGCCAGCCGTGGCGGCGGCGACAGCGATGGCATTTTCGAGTGACTTGCGGGTGAACAAATCGCGCGGGCGCACATCGCTATCAATCAATTGCAAAACCAATTCGCCAGCACGATAGGCGACATTGGCCTTTTCTTCATCTTCAGCCGGAACATCGGCCATACCCATTGGGCAAATGCCAATAATCTCGGAGATGGTAGCCATTGTATTGGCGGTAAATTGGCCGCCACAAGCGCCAGGGCCAGGGCAAGCAACGTTCTCTATTGCCTGCAACTCTTCGTAAGTAATATCGCCTTTGGCATAAGCGCCAATCGCTTCAAAGACGCTGACGACATCGACCGGCTGGCCGTTGTAATCGCCGGGATAAATTGTGCCGCCATATAGCATGAGCGACGGCACATTGAGGCGGATGAGCGCCATAATCGTGCCGGGAATGGTCTTATCGCAAGATGAAAGGGCGACAACGCCATCAAGCATATTGGCGCGGGCGACAAGCTCGATACTATCGGCGATGATTTCGCGGCTGATGAGCGAGGCTTTCATGCCCTCTGTGCCCATGGTGATGCCGTCCGAGATGCTAATCGTGTTGAACTCTAACGGCGTGCCACCAGCGGCACGAATACCGCGCTTAACATCGGCGGCGAGTTTGCGCAGGTGGAAATTGCAGGGGCCAATTTCTGTCCATGTGTTGGCAATGCCGATGAGCGGTTTGGCGAGGTCATCATCGGTGAGGCCAATGGCTTTGAGCATGGCGCGGGCAGCAGCGCGGTCACTACCTTCAACGAGGGTGCGGCTGCGCTGGTTGAGGCGGGCTACAGTCTTCAGTTGTTTTTCATCCATAATCGCTACTCTCCCCATATAAAGGCTCTAACGCAGGAAAGTATGCCCCTCTCCCGCCGATATTGCAAGCATCGCCATGAAATAGCTCTACCAGCATTCCACATAGAAAATCCGCCAACGGCCAACAGTGGTCATAACAGGTCATGGGGGGATATGGTAGACTGAAAACCTCTGTGGCAGAAGGAATCTAAGGGAGGGAACGCATCTATGGGCGCGGAAGAGCATCGCCAAAAAGCGGATAGGGTACAGGCGGGGTTTGCCATCATCACCGTGAGCGACACACGCACCCCAGAAACAGATGAAAACCATCACTATCTACGTGAGCGGTTAGAGAGAGATGGCCATCACATTGTGCTATATCGCATTGTGCGCGATGAACCGCAGGAAATAGAAGCCATGCTCCAAGACCTCGCCACGTTGCCAGAAGTGCAAATCGCCCTTTTTAACGGCGGAACGGGCATCTCTCCGCGTGACCGCACGTATGATGTTATCGCCCGCCATCTAGAGAAGACGATCCCCGGCTTTGGCGAATTGTTTCGTATGTTGAGCTATGAAGAAATTGGCGCAGCAGCCATGTTGAGCCGTGCAACGGGCGGCCTCTATCAAGGCAAGCTGGTTTTCTCCATGCCCGGCAGCAATCACGCTGTGAGAATGGCGATGGAGAAGCTGATTTTGCCCGAACTCAACCACCTCATTTGGGAAATAAGTAGGCAGCGGTAAGCCATGCGCCAATTACAGACATTGCGCCAAACACTAGCGCACCCTATTGTGCGGGCGTTTTACCTGCCCTCGATGCTGTTGGCAATAGCCGCGGGGTTACTTGTGCCGATTATGCCGCTTTATGTCAATACTTTTGGCATTTCTTACTGGCTGGTGGGGCTGGTGCTCTCTATGGAGAACATCGGCATTATCATCGGCGATGTGCCTGCGGGTGTGTTGGTGCAGCGGCTAGGTAACCGCCTATCGATGCTCATCGGGGTGCTGCTCATCCTCATCTTCACGCTGGGGCTATTTTGGGCGCAAACGATTGTGGTTGTTATCATGTTGCGCTTAGTCTCTGGCATGGGCAAGTCGCTGTTCAACGTCGCGCGGCATACCTATCTGGCAGATAATATCTATATTGCCAAGCGCGGGCGGGCAATTGCCATGTTCGGCGGCATTCACCGCTTCGGTTCGTTTATTGGACCAGCAGTGGCGGGAACTATCGCCGTGACGGCGGGGCTACGCGCGCCGTTTCTGCTTTATGTGGCGTTGGGCGCGCTGAGTATGGCGCTTATCTGGGCATTTTTGCACCATGACAACTCCCCCACTGCTACTATACAGCGCCAACACCAACCACAGCAACGGGTACGAATACGGGATGTCATGCGCCAACACCGCAGCATCCTCGTTTCGGCGGGATCGGGCGCGCTCTTTGCGCAAATGTTGCGGGCGGGGCGGCGCGTTATTTTACCGCTTTACGCTGCTGATGTATTGGGCTTAGATGCGCAGGCGATTGGCTTCATTATCAGTTTGGGCGCGTTGATAGATATGGTGCTATTTTATCCCGCTGGCTGGTTGATGGACCATCGGGGGCGCAAATATGCCATTGTGCCGCCGTTCATCTTGCAATCGCTGGGAATGGCGCTCATCCCCTTTACGGCAGATTTCAGCGGGTTATTAGCGGCGGCGATGCTGATGGGCTTCGGTAACGGGTTAAGCGCGGGCACGATGATGACGCTAGGTTCAGATTTAGCGCCTGCGGATACACGAGGCGAGTTTTTGGGCGTATGGCGGCTGATTGGCGATACTGGCGCAACTGGTGGGCCGGTGATTGTTGGCGGCATTGCCGATGTGCTCACGTTAGGGGCTTCGGCCTTGGCGCTGGCGTTGGCGGGGTTGACTGGCGCGGCCATTTTCGCCTTCCGCGTGCCAGAGACATTGAAGCGACGCCCCAAAACACCCATTACTGCTTAGCAACAAAAAAGGGCGGCGGCCTTGTTCAGCCGTCGCCCTATGGCTATATTAGCCGTTTCTCCTATTCAGCAGTCACCTCATAGGCTGTGCCC
>DAOTWU010000431.1:0-2901 GCA_034435735.1 Anaerolineae bacterium
CTTTTTAATACCCATAAAACGCCATAAGAACCATGTAGCCCCCAATATACCCACGCTGTTGGATTTTCCCACTGATTGAAAATCGCTATCAACAGCAAAATAACAATTGGGGTAACCCCTTTATGTGAATCAATGAAATGCTTCTGCTTCATAAATACCCTCTAGTCTGATGGATTTTCCAGATTATACGCAAAGGGCACTAAAGCACCAAAACCATAAGGGCATATCCAATTTACAGAAAAATAAAATCCGACATTACGAAGCGTGATGGGATATATAACTTAAAATTATTCGGCATAAAGTAAAAATCGGGAAACAAACATCGGCAATTAATCGTTTCATTATATAAAACGCACAAGCAGCAAGGCTCTCACTTTATTTTATTAGCATAATCAACGCGCTATAATGGGCTTAGTAAAGTTGTTAAGTGATGATAAAAATATCAAAAACGGCAATTAGACCTTGAGGAGTACCATGCCTGAATTAACTGCTGAGCGTCCTTCTGCAACTTTAAGCGAAGAGACGCTCTTAGAGATGTATTGGTACATGTTACTCAGCCGCCGCACAGATGAGCGCGCTTGGGTCATGCACCGTCAAGGTAAAATCCCCTTTCACATTAGCGCAATAGGACACGAAGCAGCACAGGTTGCCGCCGCTTATGCCATCAATCGTGGCGTAGATTATGTTCACCCCTATTACCGCGATTTAACATTGGTGATGGCCATCGGCGTGACGCCTTTTGACTTTATGATGAGCCTCTATGGTAAAAAAGGCGAATTGAGTAGCGGTGCGCGCCAAATGCCAAGCCACTTTGGCGCAAAACACTTGAACATCGTCAGCGGCTCATCGCCTGTGGCCACACAAGTGCCACAAGCCGCTGGCCTCGCTTTTGCCATCAAATATCGCCTATCACAAGGCTTGCAATCTCCCGACGACACTTCGCAGCCGCGCCTCGCCCTCACCTGCCTTGGTGAAGGCTCGACAAGCCAGGGCGAATGGCATGAGGGCATGAACTGGGCAGGCGTTCATGACCTACCCTTTATCTGCTTAGTGCAAAATAACTTCTACGCGATTTCTGTACCACTAGAGGGACAAATGGCGGTCGCTAGTGTGGCTGACCGCGCGGCAGCCTATGGTGTGCATGGCATTTCGGTTGATGGCACTGATGTGCTAGCAGTATACGACGCCATGAAGGAAGCAGCAGACCGCGCTTATAGCGGTGAAGGCGCAACGTTAGTTGAGGCACGTTGTTACCGTATGACGCCCCACTCTTCTGATGATGATGACCGCACCTACCGTAGCCGTGAAGAAGTTGAAGAATGGAAGAAAAAAGACCCACTGATTCAGTTCCAGAAGCGGCTGCTAAAAGAAGGCGTTTTGACCAAAGAACTCGTTGAAGAATACGACGCCAAAGCGAAGGCCGAGGTAGATAGCGCGCAACAGCGTGCAGAAGCCGCCCCATGGCCAGAGCCAGAAGAAGCACTGGGCGACGTATTCGCGCCGCTGGAGGAGGCATAACATGGCACAGATGACGCTCATACAGGCCATTACCCAGGCCATGGATGAAGAACTCGCCCGCGACCCACGTGTTTTCATCACCGGCGAGGATGTTGGCAAGCGTGGCGGTGTTTTTCGGGCGACAATGGGGCTTATTGAAAAATATGGACCAGAGCGCATTGTAGACTCGCCTTTGGCAGAACTTTCTATCGTGGCGATTGGCATTGGTGCGGCCCTGGCAGATTTGCGCCCAATTTGTGAAATTCAGTTCGCCGATTTCATCCACCCAGCATTTAACCAAATCGCCAACGAAGCCGCCCGTTTCTACTATCGTTCCAACGGACAGTGGCGTGTTCCAATGGTGATTCGCTCGCCTTATGGCGGTGGCATTAGCGGCGCACTTTACCATAGCCAGAGTGTGGAAGCATTTTTCGCCCATGTACCAGGCTTGAAAGTGGTGATTCCTAGCACACCATATGATGCTAAAGGTCTACTGAAAAGTGCTGTCCGCGACCCAAATCCTGTGCTGTTCTTTGAACCGAAGAAGGGCTACCGCGCGATTAAAGGCGATGTACCAGAAGAAGAATACACTGTACCAATTGGACCAGCCCGCATCGCCCGTGAAGGTGAGGACATTAGTGTTTTCGCCTATGGCATGATGGCATACTATGCCGAAATTGCAGCTGAGCAGGTGGCGAAAGAAGGTATCAGTGCTGAAGTGGTTGATTTGCGCACGTTAGCCCCAATCGATCGCGATGCTATTCGCAACTCAGTTATGAAGACGGGCAAAGCGTTGGTTGTTTATGAAGATAATTTGACACTAGGTTATGGCGCAGAAATTGCAGCTATCATCGCCGATGAGTGCTTCGAGTACATGGATGGGCCAGTCAAACGGCTAGCCGGCCCAGATGTACCGGGAGTGCCATTCAGTCATCCCATGCAAGATTTCTTCATGCCCAATCCCAATAAGATAGCCGACGCTATCCGCGACCTAGTGGCCTATTAGGGAGAAACTATGGCAACAAAAGTTATTATGCCCCAGCTTGGCGAGAGCGTGGTCGAAGGCACTGTATCACGCTGGCTCAAACAAGAAGGGGATACAATTAACGAATATGAAGCCTTGCTGGAAGTGAGCACGGACAAAGTAGATACTGAAGTGCCCTCCCCTGCTTCTGGCACGATATTGAAAATTTATGTTGAAGAGGGCGAGACTGTTCAAGCTGGTGTTCTGCTGGCCGTCATTGGAGAGCCAGGAGAACCCATTCCCGAAGCGGATGAAGGCGGTACACATGGCCATCACGGGCATGGCGGTAATGGCGCTAAACAAGAGCCGCAACCCGTAGCCACACCAGCAAAAGCAATGGCCACCACAGCCCAAAGTAGCGGCGGATATACTGGCCATGT
>DAOTWU010000432.1:0-2758 GCA_034435735.1 Anaerolineae bacterium
CTATGACAGTGAGCCAGAAACAGCCATGGCCGAACTGCACGCGCTAGGGCTATTAGGTAAGGAGTACGCGCCAGCTTTCAGCACACAGGGCGCGCTCAATATTGGCGATGGCAATTGGTTCACCCCATTAGGCCGCACCTTGCCCGCGTCACATTTCGTTTTAAGCGCTGAACTGAACTTCACCCCCGGCGATATTAACCAGACCGAACGCTGTACACTGGCGGCGCGCGTCCAGACCGACGATGTTGGGCAGGTGCAACAGCAAATTGAAGTGGGCTTCACCAACGATGGCAGCCTCATCGCCATGGAAACGCGCAGCGGCGACGAATTGGCCACATTAGAGCGTGCCGCCATCGGGCTAGACCTCACCCGCCCGCACCATCTGCTGGCGCTGGTTTTGGATGAGCGTTTGACGGTGTATGTTGATGGCGAGCGCATTTTGCATAACATCACTGTGAGCGCCGCCACGGGGCACTATGGCGTGGTACTTGTAGGGCGGGGCGAAGATGCCCGCTGCGAGGCGCGTAATATCTGGGCGTACCACGCTTTACCATTTCAAGTGGGGCGCTGTGAGGCGGTGGCGTGGCAAAGTGTCAACCGCCGTAGTGGCGCGGGGACAGATTTCCGCATTACTGGTGCGCTGCCACCTGGCCAAAATGAACCGGTCACTGGCTTGGCCATTGCTGCTGATGGTTCGCGTTGGGTACAGCTTGAAGATGGCGATTTTGTGGCGGAAACGGTGGTGTGGACGGTGGGCGAATGCGACGCCCTCCCGCCCGTGCCATGAGTATAGCAAGGCCATAACGTTATAACCTTCGTAGCGTATCATAACGGTATTTTAACTGTAGTGATAGAATAAATGTTCTATAATAAAGCTGCTATGGTTTGAATGCTGTAACATGCGGAGGTGATATGGCCTATCGTAACATTTTATCCGACCCCGTTACGCGGGCGGTGTATGAGTACATCCGTGACCGCATCGAACAGGATAGTTGCCCGCCAACCTTGCGAGAGATTGCGCGTGCTTGCTATATTGGCAGGTCTACGCTGATGCGGCATCTAGACCGCTTAGAGGCATATGGGGCAATTTATCGCGAGGCCAACATCGCGCGTGGTATCCGTTTGGGGGATAAAGAGCCGCCTTTTGATGAAGACTAACGCACCACGGCGATACCGCACGTTATCAGGGCGCGCCACAGTGATGCCGTGCCCTGATATGCTCTATTCAATCCGCTATAGGCAATGTGATGTGGAATACCGTCCCCTTGCCCAATTCGCTTTCAACCTTAATCCGCCCTTTGTGGGCATCAATAATCTGGCGGACAATGGTCAAACCAACGCCCAGCCCACCCGTTTCGGTATTGCGCGATTCATCGGTGCGGAAGAATGGGGTGAAGATATGCGGTATATATTGCTTCTCAATGCCAATGCCATTATCTGCTATCTCGATGAAGGCGTGCCCATCTTCAACGCCACTGCGCACGATAATTTTCCCGCCCTCTGGCGTGAACTGAATGGCATTATCCAGAACATGCACCAGCGCTTTCACCAATGCCCGTATATCGCATTGGATGTAAATGGGCGTTTCTGCCAGATTGGTCTCGATGATATGCCGCTTTTCTGTGGCTTTGCCGCGAATGGTGTTGATGGCGGTTTGTATTGGGCGGTTCACGTTCAGCTGCTCCATCACCATCTCTGATTGCTCTTCCCACGCTGTGAGCGAAAACAGGCTATTCACCAATTGGGTGAGCCGCTCTACCTGCCGCTCTAACTTTTCAATCTGGCGATGTTGCCGCTCATCGAGCTGGCCGCGCTTGAGTAAATAGACGCTGGTGTTAATGGTGCTAATTGGCGTGCGGAAGTCATGCGAGAGGCTGCGCACAATATCACGCAATAGCCGCATCCGCTCTTGCTCTACGACAATGGCGGTGCGCTGCTCTTCGTACTGCTTGCGCATGGAAATATCGCGGAAGATAGATTGAATATGGAGCGGCTTATCCTCGTCTTGTACCAGTTCAATATTTACTTCAATGGGGATACGGCGGCCATCTTTAAGCTGCAAAGTGCGCTCGTAAATGGGGACTTGTTCGCCCGCTAAAAGCCGCATCAGCTTGTCTTCTGCATCGGGGATTTCTTCGGGCGCGGTGACATCGCGGAAGTTCAGCTTGAGCACCTCTTCTTGGCTCTCAAACCCCAAAAATTCAACCGCCCGCTGGTTGCAAGCGATATAGTTACCCCCCAAGTCCATCAGCACAATGGCGTCGTTACTCTGCTCAAACAGCGCCTCATAGCGCTTCAGTTGAACGCGCTGTTCGGTGATGTCTTCCGCCACGCCCACCACGCGATAAATGTCGCCAGCTTGGTTATAGAGGGGGTAAAGCGTCACCAACACCCAGCGCAAATCATTGTCCTGTGTGCGGTAAATGCGAAATTGAAACATTGTCCCCGCCGAGAGGGTGTTTGTTGCAAGTTGTGATTGCACATTTAATACCTGCTCTAATAGTCGCTCCCTATCAGCGGGGTGAACAATCGCTGTAAGTTTGTCCGTTCTGCCAAATACTTCTTCTAGTCTAAAGCCAAACATCTGCTCGATGAGGGGGCTAGCATAGAGTAATTGGCGCGCCTTAATATCGACAACCCAAAAGGCTTCATCGACGCTTTCCGCTAATTGGCGCAAAATGGCTTCGCGTTCTTGTAGCTGTTCATATAGGCGGCTGTTATACACCGCAGTGGAAGCGGTATCGGCGAAGGCTTGCAA
>DAOTWU010000433.1:0-2009 GCA_034435735.1 Anaerolineae bacterium
AAGCTGTCCTTCTTGAATATTCCACAATTTCACTACGCCATCCGCTGACGATGTAACAGCATATGGCGGGGGAATGCGGCCAATCAACACAATAGCTTCCGTATCTTCCGCTAACACATAAGGGATATGTTGGCAATCTTGAGGTAAATAAACGGCAGCACGATTGGAACAAGGCAAGCGAATGATTTGTGTTTTCCATGTTGCTGTATCAACCACTTCTAGCCAAACTTGAGATCCATCCAGCCATATGCTCTGGGGAATATCTGCACGACCAGAGCATTGCTGCCAACTATCACCGGAAAATCCGCCAGACCAATCCCCAAGATAAGAAACGCAATAAGTACCATTAAGTAAATAAACATCGGCTTGAGAACGGTAGCTAAAGCTCGGTGTAATGCGAAAATTCAACGCACTATCAACAACTTGTGCAGGAATGTTATCGCTACTGCGGGGTATTTGTGTGCGATAACTTTGGCCTGTTATTAAATCAAAGTCAAAAAATTCAGTGGTGCTCATCGCGCGTATACGGTTACCATCTTCACTCAAGGCAAACC
Organism: Anaerolineae bacterium; assembly: GCA_034435735.1. Classification (GTDB taxonomy): domain Bacteria; phylum Chloroflexota; class Anaerolineae; order Aggregatilineales; family Phototrophicaceae; genus S146-30. Next base: position 555 of record DAOTWU010000433.1, read on the forward strand.
AGCCGCTTTCAAAGTCACCATATTCCGCAAAGTCAATACGTAAAACCGAGCGCAAAGATGTGATATTTTCAGCAGAAATTACTGAAGGGTGGTCGATTTGCGAAACTGCACTGAAAAGTAGGGAATAAAATATCGCTATTGTGAAAAATAGCACAAAAATTTGTCGTTGAGACATCATATCGCCCTTAGCGCCTCACTTCAAATCTAGTTTCAGATAGGTTATAATGATAAACATCATAAAAATTCGCCGCGACCACTTAGAGACCACGAGGAGTGCCTTATGCACCCTGAAAAAATCGAGCAGGTATTAGACCGCATTCTGTTGCGTGTCGAGAAACCCGGGCGCTACGTCGGGGGCGAGTATAACAGCGTGGTAAAGAATTGGGATGAAGCCACCGTCAAAATCGCGCTCGCTTTTCCCGATGTTTATGACATTGGTATGTCTAATTTAGGTATTATGCTGCTTTACCAGCAAATTAACAACCAACCAGATATGCTTGCCGAGCGCGTTTTCAGCCCATGGATTGACATGGAAGCGCAAATGCGCCAAGAGAACATCCCACTTTATTCATTAGAAACCAAGCATCGGGTGCTTGACTTTGATATTTTAGGCATCAGCATTCCTTATGAGCAGCTTTATACAAATGTACTCAATATGCTCGATTTGGCGGGAATGCCACTACGCAGTTTAGAACGTGATGAACGTTACCCGCTAGTTATTGCTGGAGGCCACTCCTGTTATAATCCTGAACCAATTTACGAATATATTGACGCTTTTGTGATTGGCGAAGGCGAGGAAATTATCGTTGAGCTAGGTCGCTTGATGCAGCGCATGCGGGGTGCTAGCCGTGAAGAGCAACTGCGAGAAGTGGCGAAAATTCAAGGCATGTATGTACCCCGTTTTTACGATGTCACCTATAACGACGATGGTACAGTCAAAGAAATTATCCCTAATACCCCTGAAGCACCGCCTAAAGTGTTGAAACGTATTGTGCCTGTATTGCCAAAACCATTTACGGGCTTCATTGTGCCTAATATTGATACCGTGCATAATCGCGCACCAATAGAAATCATGCGCGGCTGTACACGTGGGTGTCGCTTCTGTCATGCAGGGATGATTACTAGACCCGTGCGGGAACGGCCAGTAGAAGAAATTCTAGAAGCCATTAGTGAAATTGTCGCCAATACAGGGTTTGAGGAAATCAGTTTGCTGAGTCTCTCCTCGTCAGATTATGTTTGGGTGCACGAGTTAGCAGACGCTGTTCAAGAAAAATATGGCGACATGGGACTAAGCTTGAGCTTGCCTAGCTTGCGTATTGAATCTGCCAGTGCTGACTTGTTAGAGAAACTCGGCGACACACGCCGAAGCGGATTTACATTCGCCCCAGAAGCCGCCAGCGAACGCATGCGCGATATTATCAATAAATCTGTGCCAACCGAGCAAGTTTTGCAAAC
>DAOTWU010000434.1:0-2212 GCA_034435735.1 Anaerolineae bacterium
ACGGCTCAACCGCCGATGGCAACCCACTTGGCGCGCTCCAATCGCCAGCAAGGTAAGGGACAGTTACGCGCTGGCCAGCCCATATCACCCGCGCTTCGCCCTGCACAATGATGCGCCCACGCCCTTCAATAGCGGTGAATACGGTACGGTTGCCATTAGTATCTTGTTCTGTCTGGATAGCAATTGTGCCGATGATATCTAGGGGGACACCATTCACGACTAAGCGCACTGTTCGCCCGAATGGATTTTGCAGAATGAGCGTATCGGGCGGCGATGATGGGCAGAGTGATTGAGCCTGTGCCGCCCCCGTTTCAACGATGAAGTTTAGCCATGGTTCGTCACCATTGCCGGTATCTTTCAGCAGCACATCGCCAACGAGTACGCCTGTTGTGTCGTTGCTAAAGTGCAGGAAAATCGCGCCCGCCGCGTTAGTAGTGGCCATAATTGGCGCGCCTTGCAACGAAGCAATATCTGCTAGGGCAATTTTTGCGCCAAGTGGCACTAAAGCATTGCTCACTGCTGCAGGCTCTGCTGCTGGGGCTAACCCGCCATTGCAAACATGCCCCTTTGGCGCGCCCAAACACGCATCAACTGCTGTTTGCCAGATGGCCAGCAAATCTTCCTCACAAGTTGTTGCCTCTACCCGTTGCGGGTCGCGCGTTGGCGTAGGCGGCACGGCTGTATCTGGTGGCGGCAAGGTTGGCGTGTTGATAACAGCAGCTAACGTGGGAATGGGGGTAATTGTTGGCACGAGGGGCGTCGCAGTGACGACGATAACTTCTACTGGTTGGTCGTCTAGCAACTGTATTTCTGGCTGTTGCGCATCAGGCGAGCTACAAGCAGCAACAAACGCAGCGATGATAGCCAATAGGCAAAATCTCATCATATGGCGAACAGCAGTTAAATCAACGATGGTCACGAATGCACTACCTCTTTTTCTGCGTTGAGTGGTGTTTCAGTTGGTTTCATCATGGTACACTAAATATCTATAGTACAACAAGCGGAGTTCTGAGAATTGGATTTCGAAAGTAACCCACCGTTACGGCTATTGATGGCATGGCAGGCGCATTATCCTCAACATGAACCCCAATGGCTGGTCAAAGCCCCTGGACGTGATATGTGGGTTGCTGGCCTTATGATAGAAGGGCATGCCTACCAGTTATATAACGCGGATACGGAATCAGCGACAACATTTGACCGTCAAGGCGCAAAGCGCAAGCGCACTGTGCTCAATCGGCCTTTGCCACGCTGGGCACGCTACCCTGCTGGTGTGATTTTTCATCTGAGCCAGCAGGGACTGGTTGTTGATGGTATGGGCTTAGTGCTGGCGGGGGATGAGCCACCTGGCCCGCGCTATGATTACGGCCTAGGCATGGCAATAGCTGCACTAGTTTATACTTATCACCAGCAGCCCTATGATGCCGAACTGCTATTACAGATTGTTGATGCGGTGCGGCGGGATTATATGGAATGAGATAGCAACTGTTTCGCTGACCATACTTTTAGGGGGAGTTGTTCCACAATTGGCGGGGGATCGCCAAGAGTGGCGAAAACATATTCAGCATTGGGAAGCTGGCCAGCAATAATTAATCCTCGCTCAATTTGTGCTTGTAAAGCCACTTCATCCGCCACATTATCCTTACACTCTATCACATATAGCCGCTCGCCATCGAATACCATGAGGTCTATATCAGTTTGATATTCGCCCTGCAAGAGCAGGCCAAACGCCCATTGAACAGCTGCGTTCTGCTGGTAACTAAGATATAACGCCAGCAATACAGTTAATGCCCCTTGCCGCAACCCTTCAGCGAAGAGCGGGTTTAATTGATAGGCAAAAGGCTGCTCCAATGGCGCGATAAATGGCCGATAGCACCCAGTACAAGTTAACGGGTCACTAAGTTCTTGCGGGCGATACCAATACTCTAGTGTGCAATTGGGGCAGCGCAGGCGGTAGCCCCTCAGCCAGATATGGCGTTTAACCAACTGCAGGAGCGTATGCTCAAGGTTATGGGGATTGCCGCCACTTAACTGGAAAAGTTCACGATTGGTGTAAGCGCGTCCTTTTCGCACCTGGGCATGCGAGAGTAAGCGCACTTGTGCGGCATCGCGTAAAAGCTCAATCCCCTCTACCCCGCCCAACAGGGTTAACATGCCCTCGTAATAAGGGGCTTTGTCGTCAATAGAGACGCGATAACCAGCTTGCTCTAGCTGC
>DAOTWU010000435.1:0-7880 GCA_034435735.1 Anaerolineae bacterium
CTTGAGGGTACACGCGACGTTTCACAAGCTATTTTCTCTGCGACATTAATCGCCGTTGTTGTCTTCTTGCCACTGGGCTTAACTGGCGGTATCGTGTCTGAATTCTTCTTGCCATTCGGCCTCGCTGTGACATATGCCCTGATGTCTTCGTTCGTTGTGGCGATTACAGTTGTGCCGGTTCTGGCATCGTTCTTCATCGATGTTGACCAGATTCCCGAAGAGCAAGAATCTTCGCTACAGCGGCTCTATGTGCCGGTTCTTCGCTGGTCATTGGCGCGCAATTTCAATAAGTGGGTGGTTATTGCTTTGGCGATTGTCTCCATGATTATCGGGCAATTGTTACTTGTGAGCCGCCCATTTGCCTTCTTGCCAGAATTTGGCGAGCCACAAATTTCGGTGAATGTCAGTATGCCGCCGGGCACCCGTATCACAGAAACTGATGCCCTGGTGCGCGAGTTTGAAGCTGCCATTAATGAACAATTCGCTGATGAAATCACCACTGTTCAGGTTGTAATTGGTCAGGGTGGTTTAGGCTTTGATACACTACTTGGTGGTGCAAGTATCTCTGAGAACATCGCCAATGTTGCCCTAGGTATTCGAGATCGTGAAACGCTGGACGACCTAACTAGACGTATCCGCGAAGAAATTGCCATTCCTATCTTTGGTGAGGAGAATGTGACCGTATCTGGTGGTTCTCTCACTGATTCTGGTTTTGGTGGTTTTGAAGTTGTTGTGTCCGGCGCAGACCAGCAAACCCTAGAAGCCTATAACGACCTGATTATCGAGACCCTGAGCAACGTTGAAGGGTTAGCAAATGTAACCAGTAGCTTGGATAGCGTCGGCGAATCTGGTGATGGCCCACAGACATTCATTCGTATTAATGGCCAGGCTGCGCTCAGCTATTCAGCAGAACTTGAGACCGAAGACACGTTTGGTGTTACAGCTAAAGCCATTGAAGCCATTGAATCGCTTGAAGAATTACCAGATGGCATTCAAGTTACACAAGGCTTCGATTCACAAATGCAGACCGAAGGCTTTGAGGGGCTAGTCAAGGCGATTGCGATAGCGATTGTTATCATTATGGTGATTCTTGTTTTCACCTTCAATTCGCTAATCTACTGGATTGCCTTGATGTTCAGCCTTGTTGTGGCTCCATTTGGCGCGGCGTTGGCGCTGACTATCACAGACCGTCAGCTAAATGTCTCGGCCATGATTGGTTTGCTCATGCTGCTCGGTATTGTTATCACCAACGCTGTGGTGCTCATTGACCGCGTCAGCTCAAACCGTAAAGAGCGCGGCATGAATCTCCACGATGCGCTGATGGAAGCAGGTAGCCGCCGTATGCGTCCTATCTTTATGACGGCACTCGCTACGATCATTGCGCTTGTTCCACTTGCTGTGGGGCTATCAGAAGGGGCGATCATCGCCGCAGAGATGGGTACAGCCGTCATTGGCGGTGCGCTCAGCAGCACGCTACTCACCTTGATTGTTGTTCCGGTGGCCTATAGCTTGTTGAGTCCAATTCATGATCGACTCACACGAGTTGTTCGCCGTCAACCAGAACCGACAGAAGTGAGCGCGGATTAGCCGAACTTCGCGACTGAATAAAAAGAGGGTGTAGCTCATTGGGCCACACCCTCTTTTGTTTGGACTGCATATTGTGCTTTAGACGGCGTCGCTTGCAGGAATAAGGTCAAGCCGTTCGCCGACCAACTTAAAACCACGTAACGCGCGGTCTAAATGCTCTTTGCGATGGGTTGCTGTATAGCTAGTGCGTAATAAGCTGCCATTCGGTGGTGTAGCAGGTGGCACAACGGGGTTAGTATAAACCCCTTCTTCAATGAGCGCCGCCCATGTCAGAACTGTACGGTATTGCTCGCCAATAATCACCGGAATAATCGGTGTGTTACTTGTGCCGATATTATAGCCCAGTTCTTTTAGGCCATTACGCATATATTCCGCATTTTCCCACAGTTGTTCTACGCGCTCAGGCTCATTTTCAATAATATCTAGTGCCGCCAATACGGTTGCAGCGTTGGGGGCGGGAAGGGCTGCCGAGAAAATCAGCGAACGGGCATGATGTTGAATATAATGAATCACATCTGCATCGCCAGCAATAAAGCCGCCAATGGAAGCGAAGCTCTTACTGAACGTGCCCATAATTAAATCAACTTCATCAGTTAATCCGAAGTGTGCCGCTGTGCCGCGCCCGTTGCCCGTCACGCCAATGCCATGAGCATCATCAACCAGTAATCTCGCGCCGTACTTTTTGCAAATTTGAATGATTTCTGGCAAGGGGCATATATCACCTGCCATACTGTAAACACCATCAACGACAACCAGCGCGCGAACATCTGGCGATAGATTGCCTAAGACCGTTTCAAGGTGTTTAAGGTCATTGTGGCGGAAACGTTTAATCGTGCCATGACTCATTAAAGCGCCATCGACAATACTCGCATGTGCTTCCTTATCAAGCACAACCACATCTTCACGCCCGATTAAAGCGCTGATGACACCTACATTTGCCTGATAGCCAGTAGGGAAGACGATTGCTGCTTCTTTACCAACAAATTGTGCTAAACGACGGTCTAGTTCTAAATGAAGTTCTAGTGTCCCATTCAGGAATCGCGAGCCAGTCACACTAGTGCCATATTTTGCCAGCGCATCTGCTGCTGCTTTACGTACTCGCGGGTCTGTTGTCAATCCAAGATAATTATTAGACCCAATCATAACCACTTCTTTGCCTTCAAAAGTGGCTGTCACCCCTTCAGAATCGCTTAAAGCGCGGAAATAGGGATAAATCCCCAGCGCCATTGCTTCTTTAGCTGTAGTAAAGCCTGCTACCTTATCAAATAAATCCGCCACGAGCTTACATCCTTTGCTCTCTTAACGCACGTATAATGGAGAAGCATTTTGCTCCAATACATCGGGTTTGCCGTATATCTCGGCTTCAATTCCACTTGTGAGAAGTTTAGCAATATTCAAAAAGTTTAACAACGTATAAATTTATTCCCCATATCCGGTTACAAAACTATGCTTGCATATTACACGTGAATCGGGTAAAACAATATCATGTTAAGGGTATTTAGCAGGAGATTGCAGAACGCATGTCATCCCTGACGCTACGCCGTTTGTTTGTTTGGGTTATTTCCTTTGTTTTGGGCTTTGGTACGGCTTACCTCATCATTACAGTGGGTTTTGACTTACTCCCGTTGTTTACTTCCGTCCAAAAGCCCGCCGGTGTCACAATTGCTGAGTATGGCATCATCTATTTCCTGGTGACCGCTGTTCCGCTTGGTTTTGTTTACGTGACATGGCTGGACTACTTTATGGATACAAAAATCCTGCCTGATTAGTCCAGAACTATCTTTCCAGACGTTGTTCAGCCCGTCCATATTGGCGGGCTGTTCGCTTTAACCGCCGTTTTCCAGCAAATAAATTAGTCCTGCCACTCCTGTGTTATGTGTAACTCTCAAACGCGACATTTCAAAGAAATTGTCGCTTGTATGTGATGCGCCAAATTGTGTGGTTACTGCCCGCCATAGGTCTGTTTGCTCTAGAAATGCTAAAGTACTTTCATCATATCTGCCCGCAGGATAAGCCAGGAAACGCGGCTCTTGGCCAGTATGTGCAGCCAGGCTTTCGATGCTGCCTAATGTTTCATATACAAGAAAGTCATAATCTCGGTTGCGCATATCAAGATGGTCTTTTGTGTGCGATTCCATACTCATGCCAGCAGCGGCCATCTCTTCAATTTGTGCCCAACTTAAATGATTTGGATCATGATTATCTGCCCGCGAAGTAATGATGAAAAATGTCCCTGTAAACCCATATTGCTGTAATATCGGAAACACAATTTCATAGTGGTCTCTATAGCCATCATCAAAGGTTAAAACTACAGGCTTATCTGGTAACCGCGACCCATTCATAAGTGCATCATGAATTTCGTATAGTGAAACGCTCACATAACCATTTTCTACAAGATAAGCAATATGCTCCTCAAATAACTGTGGTGCCAGAGTATTTTCTATCCGTATATCATCTGCATCAGGTGGCAATTCACTCACATAGTGATACATCAATATCGGTACAGAGATGCGCCGCAGTGTTCCATCCCCCATTTCACGAGGAAAATCTATAGAAAGGTTTTCATATGGCGCCGCAATAGAGCTACTGATAGCCCAAAGATACAATCCAATTAAAGCAATGGTTTTTCGCATAGCCATAAACACACCCTAACGACAGCGAATGATAGTTACATGATAGCTTTTGACAGAACTATCATGATAGGGTCAAAAACATGAACGAGAAAACATCACGCATATCCAAATTCTACAAACGCACTATTCAAGAACGCGCCCAAACCATCCAAGAATGGGCGACACTTTCTGAAGAACAAATTAACCAACTAACCAATGGTGGCCTAACAGTCGAACAAGCCGACAAAATGATCGAGAACACTATCGGCCTGTTCAACATGCCATTCGCCATTGCAACTAACTTCCTTATCAACGGCAAAGACTACCTCATCCCCATGGTCATCGAAGAACCATCAGTCATTGCTGCCGTAAGTAACGCTGCTCGATTATTCCGTGAAGGAGGTGGTTTCCAAACGAGTAGCGATGAGCCAGTCATGATTGGCCAAATTCAAGTTCTTGACATACCAAACCTTGACACTGCTATTGAGCAAATCAATAGACACAAACAGAAATTACTCGAAGAAGCCAACACCATTGGCGGTAGCATCATCAAGCGGGGTGGGGGAGCTATCGATATAGAGATACGTCCATTCCCTAACACCCCTCTAGGTAACATGCTCATCATCCACCTGTTATACGATACACGCGACGCTATGGGTGCAAATGCCATCAACACAGCTGCTGAACATATAGCACCACATATCGAAAAGATAACAGGTGGCCGTGTCAATCTCCGTATACTTAGCAACCTCACTGATAAACGAAAAGCTTATGCTGAGGGTATGATACCTGCAGAAGCTCTCGCCAACGCTTCTATGTCTGGTGACGAGGTTGTTCGCTCAATCGTAGAAGCTGGTATCTTTGCAGAAGTAGACCCCTACAGAGCCGCCACGCACAACAAAGGTATCATGAACGGTATTGACGCAGTCATCATCGCCACCGGAAACGACTGGCGAGCTGTCGAAGCTGGTGCACATGCCTATGCTGCACGTGGCGGCTCATATACTAGTCTCACACACTGGTGGCAAGACGAAGATGACAACCTGCGCGGGCGCATCGAACTTCCACTCGCTGTTGGCATCGTTGGTGGTGCAACGCGCGTTCATCCCTTAGCCCAACTCTCATTACAAATCCTCGGCGTAGAATCTGCGCGTGAACTTGCAGAGATTATTGCTGCTGTTGGCCTTGCACAAAACCTTGCCGCCATTCGCGCACTTGCTACCGATGGTATCCAACAAGGTCATATGCGCATGCACGCTCGCCAGCTTGCTGTTGCAGCCGGTGCAGAAGATAAGAATGTTCTACAAATCGCTGAAACCATGATTCAAGAAGGCAATATCCGTCTAGAGCGAGCTAAACAATTGGTCATACAACTTCAAGGGGAGAATTCATGACCTTAGATATACAACCTCAACTACCCCCCATCATGAAGCCAGAAAAAGCTGTAGGCATTGTGGGGTACGGCGCATATATTCCGCGCTATAGACTGCCGGGACGCGAAATCGCCCGTATCTGGACAAACGGACTAGGTGGTTCTCCAATCACCGAAAAAGCTGTAGCTGGGCTAGATGAAGATGTCACTACGATGTCCATCGAAGCCGCCCGTAATGCCTTAAAACGGGCGCGCATTGACCCTGCTAATATCCGTGCGGTTTGGGTAGGTAGCGAAAGCCACCCCTATGCAGTAAAGCCAACAAGTACAATCGTTGCCGAAAGTATTGGTGCAGGGCCGGCAATTCAGGCAGCAGACTGGGAGTTCGCTTGTAAAGCCGGTACAGAAGCCGTACAAGCCTCTATTGGTCTCGTTGGTAGCGGAATGGCCGGATATACACTGGCTATTGGTATGGATACCGCACAAGGCCGCCCCGGTGATGCCTTAGAATACACTGCGGCATCTGGTGGCGCGGCATTCATTTTAGGGCCTGCAGAAGAAGCTTGTGCTATGTATCAAGGCAGCTTCAGCTTTGTGACCGATACACCCGACTTCTGGCGCCGTGCCGAAGTGCCATACCCTAGCCATGGCGACCGTTTCACTGGTGAACCTGCTTATTTCAACCATGTGCTTTCAGCTGCAACAGCTCTAATGGAGCAAATGGGCACAAAACCAGAAGACTATACTCATGCAGTTTTCCACCAACCAAACGTCAAATTCCCTAGCCGCGCTGGCAAAATGTTAGGCTTTACTCCAGAACAAATGGAAGCGGGCCTACTGGCTAATTGGGTTGGTAACGTGTATTCGGGTTCGTGTATGCTCGGTTTAACCGCAATTCTAGACATTGCCAAACCAGGCGACCGTATTCTCATGGTCAGCTATGGTAGCGGTGCCGGCTCAGATGCTTTTGACATCGTTGTCACTGAAAACATCAAGAAAACACGAGGCCTAGCCCCAACCACTCAAGACTATATCGCGCGCCGTACAGAAATTGACTACGCCACTTATGTGCGTTTCAGAGGAAAGCTGAAGGAATAACCCCATGCAAAATGTATCAATCATCGGTATTGGTCGTATTCCAGTTGGCGAACACTGGGATAGCAGCCTGCGCGAACTCGCCGCCGCCGCCGCACAAGAAGCCTTGCAAGATGCGGGCGTTCAAAACGTTGATGCTATTTATATCGCTAACGCTTACGGTACATCAGCCAGCAGTCAAAGCCATCTCGGATCGCTTATTGCCGATTTTATCGGGCTACGTGGTGTCGAAACTTTCACCATAGAAGCAGCAGATGCCTCCGGTGGCGCGGCGCTACGTGCGGGGTATCTCGCTGTTGCCTCCGGTATGGCGCAACGTGTACTTGTTCTGGGTGTAGAAAAACTTACAGATGCCATCGCTAGCGCACGGGTGCAAGCGCGTAACGTTAGCCTTGATGCCGACCATGAGGCAATTCACGGCGCAACATTACCTGCACTAGCGGCTTTACTCATGCGTCGCTACATGTATGAGTACCAAGTTGACCTTAATGCGTTTGAAGGTTTCAGCCTTAACGCCCACGCTAACGGTAAACTGAATCAATATGCCATGTACCGTAATACATTGCGCCCCGGAGCGTTTGCTAAAGCGCCTATGGTTGCTGACCCTGTCAATTTATTTGATATGGCGCCAGATGCAGACGGTGCTGCAGCAGTCATACTAGCGCCCAGCGAGCAAGCAGCGGATATGGTGCCTAACCCAGTCCATATTATTGGCAGCGCAGTGTCTACAGATACTTTCATGCTACAAGATAGAGAAGACTTGCTCTATCTTCAAGCTGCGCACGACTCGGCATTAAAAGCTTATCGCCAAGCAGGGATAACAGCATCTGACATAGATGTTTTTGAAGTTCATGATGCATTCACCATTCTCAGTGCACTGAGTCTAGAAGCAACCGGCTTCGCCGAAAAAGGGCAGGGCTGGACTCTTGCCAGCGAACAAGGACAACCCATTTCCCTTAACGGCACAATTCCCATTAGTACATTTGGTGGCTTAAAGAGTCGCGGTAATCCTGCAGGCGCGACAGGTCTCTACCAAGCTGTAGAAGCCTGTTTGCAATTGCGAGGAGAGGCCGGCCCCAACCAAGTTGAAGGTGCAACAACAGCCCTCATTCAGAATTTAGGCGGGCTGGGTAGCACAGCTGTTACCCACATTTTGCGGGTATAGCACCAAATTGAAAGGTTTAAGGAGTTTTGAGAGGTTTTGATAGCTATCA
>DAOTWU010000436.1:0-6243 GCA_034435735.1 Anaerolineae bacterium
TGGCTGGGCTTTTTAGATATTGGCCTGACCTATAATGCGTGGCGGAAAGACCATCCGGGCGAAAAAGTGCCGCTGGCGGTGTATGGCGTAATAACCAACGGGATTATGTGGTTCACCGCTTCGCTGGGTGTGGCCATTGAAGTATTGACCATGCTTTTGCCGATGTCGCTGGGCATCATTGATACCACTGACCCGCAAGTTGGGCGTATTTTGTTCTGGTTCTTCGGCCATCCGCTGGTGTACTTCTGGCTCATTCCGGCCTATATCTCATGGTACACCATGCTGCCAAAGCAACTAGGCGTGCGCCTCTTCAGCGACACCATGGGGCGGCTGGTCTTCTTGATGATTATGATTTTCGCCATCCCGATTGGCGTTCATCACCTGTATGTTGACCCCGGCGTCAGCGAAGTGGCGAAGATATTCCACTCCATTTTCACCTTTGTCGTCGCTATCCCCAGCTTCCTGACCGCTTTCAACATTGCGGCAACAATGGAACGCGGTGGGCGCAAACGCGGCGCCAAAAGCTTGTTAGGGTGGATATGGCACCAGCCGTGGGATAATCCGGTGATTGTTTCGCAGTATGGCGGTATGATTCTGTTCATCTTCGGCGGCATCACCGGCATTATGAACGCTTCGTTCAATATGAACATTGCGCTGCATAACACGGCGTGGGTGGTTGGCCACTTCCATACCACCGTGGCTGGCGCGGTCTTTATGACCTACACCAGCATTCTCTACTGGCTGCTGCCAATGGTGCGCGGGCGTAAACTCTTCGCCCCTAAACTAGCGTTAGCACAAGCCTACTTATGGCTCATCGGTATGTTCATGTTCGGTGCAACGATGGGGCGTGCTGGGCTTGAAGGCGCTGTCCGCCGTACCGATGCCGGCGCACCGGGCGCTTATGTGCCGCCTGCCGCTGCTCCGTGGCTGAACTGGACAGCAGTCGCTGGTATGATTTTGGGCATTAGCGCCATTTTGCTGTTCATCGTGGTCATTGGCACAGTGTTCTTCTCCAAAGAGAATTTAGAGGCCGAACCACCCATTCATACCAAAGCGCCAACCGATGAATATGCCTCGAAGCTCTTCGAAAACTGGAAACTCTGGATTGCTGTTGTCATCATCTCCAACGTGATTATGTGGGGGCCGGTGCTATGGCAAGCCTTCGATCCGGTGAATGGCTTCTGGGTACTGGGCGTACCGGGCGCGGCGCGTTAGCACGGAATAACACGAGGTTATGATTATGAACACCCATACAGCACCCCAAGATACCGAAACACCTCAAGCCGCTACCGTTTCTATTCGGGTCATTGTAGCGATTTTCACCGCTAGTTTGGGGGTTATGCTGTTGATTTTTGGGTTCGCTTCGCTTAAGGATTTGGCAACGCTGAAAACCGTACCTGAAGCGATATGGAACTTCATTTGTGGGCGTCCAAGTGATGACGGCATCACATTGCCACTGATGTTTACGCTGGGCACGCTTGCCCTGCTCATCAGTGGCGGGCTTACTGTGTGGGGGTACTGGCGTGGACGCAATCAACCACAATCAGATGAGCTTACAACTGGGCAATAGGCCCTGTTGAAAGAAACCTCCACGACCACCGGAGCATGTTAAACATGGCTCCGGTTTTTTTATGTTGTGCCCAAATCTCAGTTTTGCCTGTTTCTAAGCCGCTGTGTACATACCTATGTGCAAAATTAAACGGGGTTAATCTCACTTTTCATGCTGGGTATATGGGGGATTGTCATAATGAGCATTTGCACTTGACTAGGCCATTATGAGCGCTAAACAGGCGGTTAGCGGCATCGTTAACCAGTGACGTAGATTTTAGCGGGCGAGGTCATTATGATAGGGATACTTGATGTTGTAGCATGAATCTTTTGTGCTCAAGCACCTATTTCTATGCTCACGCCACCACCTGCCAAGTGGGGCGTTTTTATTTTATGTTTCGGGTTGCTCCGGATTATCAAACAAGCGAATGAGCTTAAGGGCAACCTGTAAGTTCATGCGGGTTGTGGGATCGCCTAAATCTACTTGGCAAATCTCGACAATACGCGCCAAACGGTAGTTCAAAGTGCTGCGATGAATATGAAGCCGCTCAGCTGTCTGCACACCATTACCGCCAGCATCTAAATAGGCCTCTAATGTGCGGAACAAATCGGCTTGTTGCTCGAGTTGTAAATCGCGCAAGCGAGGGACATAGGGGTTATCCTGCAAACTCGCCGCGCCTGCATGGTATAGCGCATGAAGATACCCCAAGTCATCAAAGCAAACGACCGTCTCTTGATGCTCTAAGCGCTGCATAATAAGAAGGGCTTCGCGGCATTGCTTATGGGCACGACCAACGTTCGCGGCGCCGCGTTGCACCGCGCTGATACCAATGCGCACAGTGCCATTGCCATTAATCACACGTTTCAAGATTTTTTGGGCGATATGATTGGCATCTTCTTCAGCCTGTGCCAAGATCACTACTTGACCAGCAAACTGCCCCACAACAGCACGCCAGCCACTATCCGCGGCCAAGCGGTTGATACGGCGGTAAAGTTGTATGACACGCTGGGCGCGCTCATCGAGGTTTTCAATCACCAGCATACGATACGACGCCCGCAAATCCAGGCCATAGCGCAGCGATTGATCGGTTAAAACGGCTTCGCGCTCTAGTTCGCCCTGAATGAGTTGGGAGAGTAAGCTACCTTTTAGCGAGGCTTCTGCACTTTGTACTGCCTCTTGATGCAGCATAATCAAAGCGGCCACAGTAGAGCCACTTTCAATCGCCAGACGGTCTAAATCGCTGAGGGCGTGATTATCGGCGATAATCCACATATAGCCATAAATCTCGCCATGCACCACTACTGGCGCTAAGATGCGCTCCATCTCCAGCCCAACATCGGGCATCTGGGGAATGTGAACAGGGCGCAGAGTGCGGCGCAACTCTGGCAGGACGCCCCGTTCTTCCAGCGCGGCAATTAAGCGCGGGTCAGTGCGGCCATGTGCCAGTGTATAGCGGCGGGCTTCATCAACCTCGGCCACATTCTCGCTGGCGATGGCTTCAAAGCGCTCGGTCTCTATGCTGATGGATTGGCCGACAAGTTCGACCAATAAATGGCATAGCTGTTGCAAGTCACCACCTTCTAAAACAAGGCGGGAGAGCGTTTGGTGAATATGGAGGGCGCGGCGCACCATCGCCAAATGACTTTGGGCAATTTGTTCGTTAATGGTGCGGGCTACGTCGATAAAGCGCACTTGATAGGGAATTTCAATCAGTGGCAAATCGCGGGCTTCGGCGGCCTCTCGCAGGGCGTCACTAGCGCGGTCAATATAGCGCCCGACGGCAATCGCCAACGCAGCAACGGCCTTATCAGCCATAGCGTAGATATATTGCCGCTGGCCTTCATCATCGGTGGGGATGTTGATGGCGGTTGTCAAAACTAACTCGCCGCCATTTAACCAGTCGGCGGCGTCGGGTGTGCCGGCATTATGCACCCATGTAATTTCTCGATTGAGGCCTTTTTTTCCAGCAACAACCTGAGCGCGGGCGAAGTATTCCAGTTTTAGAACGTCTGCCACTGTCAGCATAGTGTCTCCAAAGCGAGCATATGTTATTTATGCAAGTTTGATTATACGCATCGTGATAAAGAGCACAAAGGGCATTATTGACCTATATATCAGCTAATATGACCAAACGGTATTAAGGGGATTTGTCATTTTCACCTATAATAAACTCAACAGGTGAGGGACTTCTTTAGCCTATACACGCATGGTTAAAGGAGTGCTCTATGAAAAAGCAATATATATTGGCAGTTAGTTTATTTTTTCTCTTTTCGCTGATGATAGCACCATATAGTAATGCGCAAAATGATACACCACCCCGCCGCATTGTGGGCTACTTCATCTCATGGGGGATTTATGGCGCAAATTATCATGTTCCCCAAATCCCCGCCGACCGCCTCACCCATATCAACTATGCCTTTATCAACATCTCGGAAGAGGGTGAATGTATCTTAGGTGACCCTTGGGCAGAGGTGGAATACCCCTACCCCGGCGCGCCAGAAGATGCGGAACTATTGGGGAACTTTGGAGCATTGCAGCAACTCAAAGCGCAATACCCACACTTGAAAGTGTTGCTATCTGTCGGCGGTTGGACATGGTCTGGCCGTTTTTCGGATGTGGCGCTAACGGAAGACTCTCGCGAAAAGTTCGCCCGTTCCTGCGTGGCGATGATGGCGGAATATGGCTTTGATGGCCTGGATATTGATTGGGAGTATCCTGTCAGTGGCGGGCTAGAGGGCAATATCACCCGCCCAGAAGATCGCGAGAACTATACCTTGCTGCTGGCAGAGCTGCGGCGGCAACTAGATGCGCTAGGGGAAGAGACGGGCGAACATTATCTATTGACCATTGCAGCGCCTGCGGGGCGGCAATATCTTAACTATGAACTTGACCGCATTCATGAATATCTGGATTGGCTGAACTTGATGGCCTATGACTATAACGGGGGCTGGAGCGAACGGACAGGCTTCAATGCGCCGCTCTATAGCGATAATGGCCAGCCCAGTGTTGATCAATCGGTTCAAAACTATTTGGCGGCGGGCGTGCCAGCGGATAAGCTGGTGCTGGGCGTGCCATTCTATGGGCGCGGTTGGAAAGGCGTGCCAGCCGAAAATAACGGCTTATACCAGCCCTATACAGAATTGCCCAATCCAGATCTAGGCGGCTATTTCTCGTACCGCATACTGGCGCAAATCTATGAGCGCATCAGTGACCGTTATTGGCATGATGTCGCCCAAGTGCCGTGGTTATATATCCCCGAAACAGAGACCATGATTAGCTATGACGACCCGCAATCGCTGCGGCTTAAAGCAGCATATGTGAAAGAACAGGGGTTGGGCGGTGTCATGTTTTGGGAGCTGAGTTTAGATAGTGAGGATAGCGCGTTGCTCAATGCGCTCTATGAAACGCTCAATGAAGATTAACAAGATGAGGGGCGCGAAGCCCCTCTTTTTACTCATTTTCTGGCGACGACGAGCGTCATGAAGTTGAATGGCCAAGGTAACAAGCGCTTCAATGCCGCGCCACACTTCTCTGCAAATTGCGTTGTGCGGTAGTAGCCCTCAGCACGGAATGGCCCACCAAGCCCCCAAAGGGTGTAACTATGCCCAGTAGGCATCATCAGTTCAATGTTAAAGCCAGCCTGTTGCACGTTATCTGCCAAGGCGCTGCGGTCATAGGTGCTTTCGTAAAACTCATCGTCGTTGAGCACGCTTTGCCCGCTGATTTTACGGCGCAGAACCAGCAATTTATGAATGATATTGGGATAAGGGATTGTTAAGACGAGTACCCCACCAGGTTTTAAGACGCGGTAAGCCTCTTGCAGGCCGGGGAGCATCCCATGTTCGAAATGCTCTAGAACGCCAAAAGAGAGATATGCGCCGATGGAATTATCGGCATGTGGCAATTTATGAATATCACCAGCAACAAGCGGCAAAGTGGGGTCATATTGGCGAGAAACGCGCAGAGCATTCACCGCATAATCCAGCCCGACAACATTATAGCCGCGACGGCGCAGCCAGATAACCACCGCGCTTAAGCCGCTACCAGCTTCTAAAATGACATCGTCTTTGGGCAAGTATGGCAAATAGGCTTGAACGGTCTCTTGGGCACGCGGATATTCTATGGCTTCTAGCTCTACGTCAATCGAAGCGCTGTTCCAAATCTCTTCCCAAGCGCGGCGCGTGCTTTCATAGCGCTCGCCGTGAATATCATTCTCCGTCATAAGCTACCCTTTTGATTCATGGTCATCAATGATTGCAGCATACTTGAATCGTCAACTAATGGGTAGACCTGTTTCCGCATTAATTGCTAAGAACGCGGTTAATCTGTACGCTCAACGGCTCCAGAATATCGATAATGGCCGCGTTCAAATCCAAATCGGGGTCGGTGATAATGTATTGCCAAATGCGATTTAAGCCCATGACGATACGCTGCTCAAATGTACCCCAAAGCGGCTCATGTGGCAGATGCCGCCCACACTCCGCAATAGCCATCAAGCCTTGTAAATAGGCGTCATGGAGATATTGCGGTGATTTGACAGCAGCAAACGTGACGGGCAAGCGCTGAGTCTCTTCATAAGTGGCGCGCTGTACATCGATGCTGGAGAATGTTTCCAATAGATGGAGAGCCGCACGCTCATAACGAGCGGGAATGTGCTTGAACACAACTAAGTTTGTTCCGCCAACCATCGGTGG
>DAOTWU010000437.1:0-35223 GCA_034435735.1 Anaerolineae bacterium
CTACCGCCAGCGGTAAAACGCGCTTATGAATCTGCGGGAGCATATCGCTTAAACGAGGGCTATGGGATGAGCGAAACATCAGCAGCATCGCATTCGAACCCGCTCATTGGTGAAGCGCGCCCGAACTCGGTAGGGATGCCATTGCCTGATATGGATGTGCGCATTGTAAGCCTAGAGGATGGTGAAACCGATGTGCCAATTGGCGAAGTCGGCGAGATTGTTATGAGTGGGCCCAATATTATGAGCGGCTACCATGGCATGCCGACAGAAACCGCCAATGCACTACGCGAGAAAGATGGGAAAATCTGGCTATATTCTGGTGACATCGCTTATATGGATGAGGATGGTTATTTTTATATTGTAGACCGCAAGAAAGATATGGCACTTATTGGCGGCTACAATGTTTACCCCACTGCCGTAGAAAAAGCGATTAAAGACCATCCAGCTGTTTTAGAGGTCGCAGTAGCAGCCGTTCCCCATCCTGAAAAAGTTGGGCAAGAAGCGCTCAAAGCATGGGTTGTCTTGCAACCTGGAGAGTCGTTGACTGAAGAAGCGCTAATCGCACATTGTGAGCAATATCTCGCCCCATATGAAATACCGCGGCGCTGGGAATTTGTCGATGAAATCCCCAAAACCGCTGTAGGTAAAACACTACGGCGAGAATTGGTACAGCGCGAGTTAGAAGCCCAAGAGCGCGCCAACAAGCAAGATAGCTAGACATTCATTTTGTTTCCTCTGCATCGGGGTCTGGCAAGTAATAGCCACGGTAAAAGGCTCTTGCTGGCCCCCGATTCATATACCACACCACATACAAAGACACGATAGCCGTAGCAATTAGGAAGTCTATCGCTTGTTGTCGAGCCGCATCTTGCCCGGAATCAAGGCCTGTTTCGGCCAAAGATGGGGTCTGTAGGAGCGGTGGCAGAACAAAAACAACGGTGAAAATGACCCCTAAAAGCAAAACAGCGCCAACAAACACATGGCGCATATACGCTGGTCTCCCACGCCAAGTTACGATGGCAATCACTAGGAAAGCGATAGCTAACCCTATTTCAAGTAACAAATTCGCTGTTGATAAACCCGTGATATTAAACCCAATAACCGATTCTGGGCCAAAAGACATGATATGGCGGATGCGCAAGAGAAAATAAACATGTACCAACGGGATAAATGAGAAAATAATAACGCTACAAATAATAGCAAGGGTTACACCTAATGGGCGTCCTGGGCGTTCTGTTGAATTTATTGTCATTAAAAAACATACTCCTAAGCAAAATTACCATATCCAAACAATACAAGTATTGAAATATAGTGTAACGATTGTAAACTTTGACTACATTCCAATTACCATTTATCTTATAGGTTTGCTATAATTGGATACTAGTTATACATCTCATGACTATAAGGGGTCTTAATCAATGACCTTACACAGCCAGATAAATTCAGCATATAAGCTCTTAACAGAGCAACTAAATCAAGCAAAACTGTTATTGTTACATCCAGCAAGCCGTTATCGTTCTGTACTCATTGCAAAACTAGTCAATGATCCGGCTATACCGGTTTTCTATTATGCCATGGGGCCTGATGACCTCGACATTAATGCTTTCATCGCTGGTCTCACTCATGATTTAATGAACCAGCACCCAACATTTGGGCGTCATCTTAATATGCTACCTGCCAGCGTTTTTGAAAACCCCGAAGACTCATTAGACATTCTACTAGAAACTTTCACAATAGAACTGGCCGAGTTTAGCGATGAGCCATTCGTATTCGTCCTGGATGAATATGACCGTAGCAATCCAGCAGATGACATCCAAAAATTCGTTGAACGCCTTTTAGATTGGTTACCCCCTAACTGCCGCATTGTCATCAACAGTCGTACAATGCCCCGTTTACCGTGGATTGCCCTAATCGCACGAGGGGATGCGCTAGTTTTGCGTGACCATACTATTGTACGCGATGAATTCTACCGTCCTAAAGCCGATGAGGTAGACATTGAGGTTTTCGCACTAGGGCCAGGATACGTGTTGCAAAATGGGAAACTGGTCAATACATGGGAAGGGCATTTACCACGATTATTATTGTTCTTTGCCCTAGACCAACCCATTATCACGCGCTCAGAAATATGTCGTGCATTTTGGCCAGATTTAACCGATGAACAAGCAGTAAACGTATTCCATGTGACGAAGCGCCGCTTACACAAAGCATTAGACACTGAAGTTTTAATTCATGAAGATGGGTTTTATCGCTTTAACCCTGATATTCGTGTTTATTATGATTTAGACGAGTTTACAAGCAATTTATTGCAGGGGCGCAACGAGGAAAAAGACTATGAGACCCGCCTTGCTGCTATGGAATGGGCGGTAAAACTCTATGATGGGCCATATTTGCAAGGCCATGACGACCTATGGGCACAGGAACGTCGTAAATATTTCCGTTTCGGCTTCGCAGAAGCTATTGATTTTCTGGCACAAGACTGGTTAAAGCAGGGACGTAAAGAACAAGCGTTATTGCTTTATCTAAAAGCCCTCAAAGAATCGCCGGAAAGAGAGGATATTCACCGCATTGTGATGCAACTCTACCAAGAGTTAGGGCGGCGCAGTGAAGCCGTTGCACATTATCGGGCATTGGCACATCTGTTAGAGCAAGAGAAGCGTGAACCTGAACCTGAAACTCAAGCAGTATATGAGCAAATCCTCGGTTAGCACAAAGCAAATACCTAATAGCTATAAACGAAAAAACGCTCGCTAGATGGTTGGCGGGCGTTTTATATTGTGCGCCCCCGGCAGGATTCGAACCTGCGACCAACGGTTTAGAAGACCGCTGCTCTGTCCACTGAGCTACGGAGGCTAAAGCCTTGACATTATACTTAAAACAATGATTTGTGAAAACGGTAAAAACTTTTTGACTATAAATTTTCAAATAGGTCTATAGGATTATGAAGCCCTCATATTATAGAACAAATATTCCCAAACTTCGATTGTATGAAGGCAATGACTGGTGTATAATTAAGGAAGATTTGTATTCAATTTTGGAGACAAAAACCCTGCTAAAGCGCCCAGCATGGGCTTTTCCTAAAAAGCGGAAACATCCTTTATAGCAGGTTATAAAAACAGGCAAAGCACCTGTGAAGTTGTCATATTGTTTACAGGTGTGAGCAAGAAACCATCAAGGAGTCTGGCATGGCAAAACAGGAGACCGCAGCGCAATATACGGCGAAGGATATTGAGCATCTATCGCCGATGGAGCATGTGCGGCGTCGCCCAGGTATGTATGTGGGTGGCACGGACATACGAGCGCTGCACCATTTAATTTACGAAGTTGTAGATAACTCAATTGACGAAGCCCTTGCAGGGCGCTGTGACCGTGTGGTCATCACTTTGCACAAAGATAATGCCGTATCTATCTCAGATAATGGTGCTGGCATTCCAGTTGATACTCATGAATCTGGCCGTTCTGCGTTAGAAGTTGTTATGACCGAAATCGGCGCAGGCGGCAAATTTGGCAATAACGCCTATAAAGTCAGTGGTGGTTTGCACGGTGTTGGCGTTTCAGCAGTAAATGCCCTATCGGAATGGCTAGTTGCACGGGTTTACCGTGATGGCTATGTATGGGAACAGCGCTATGAGCGCGGTCGGGTGGTTTCTGCGGTTAACAAAGTGCGACCACTCGAACCAGGTGAGGAGACAGGCACTACCATTACCCTAAAACCAGACTTTCGGGTGATGGATAAGAATGAGTTCAACTTTAACACTTTAGCACAGCGCTTCCGCGAAATGGCCTTTGTAACGCGCCGTGTCACCATTACTTTACGAGATGAACGCGAAGGCCCTATCCCGCGCGAAATCACTTTCTATTTTGAAGGCGGTTTAGCGTCTTTTGTACGCTATTTGAACCGCAATCGTAAACCGTTCCATGATCCAATTTATGCAGAGCGGGCTGTAACTATTGAAGTTGAAGGCAAAGAATCATTTGATATTGCAGTAGAAATTGCACTGCAATATAGCGATGCTTCTACCGTAACAGAGCTAGCCTTTACCAATACCATCAACACACCTGATGGCGGTACGCATATTACAGGTATGCGCTCTGCCCTTACCAGCGTATTGAATCGCTATGCTCGCGCACAGAAGATGCTGAAGGATAAAGATGCCAACTTCACCGGGAATGACACCCTAGAAGGGCTAACAGCGATTGTCAGCATCAAGCATCCAGACCCGCAATTCGAGAGCCAAACCAAGGTGAAACTACTTAACCCTGAAGTTCAAGGGGCAGTCTCTCAAGTGGTTTCGGATGCTTTACAGGAATTTTTGGAGCGCAACCCGCGCGAGGCGCGACGCATCATTGAAAAATGTATGACTAGCAAGCGTGCCCGTGAAGCCGCCCGTAAAGCCCGTGAATTGGTGCGCAGTGGCCCCAGCTTATTAGAAAGCAGCACCTTGCCCGGTAAACTCGCGGACTGCTCTCAACACGGTCCAGATGCTGAAATTTACATCGTTGAGGGCGATTCTGCGGGTGGTTCGGCCAAGCAAGGGCGTGACCGCCATTTCCAAGCCGTGCTGCCATTACGCGGTAAAATCTTGAACACAGAACGGGCACGGCTAGATAAAATTCTGGACAACAATGAAATTAAAGCCCTTGTCTCGGCATTGGGAACAGGTATCAGCGATGATTTCAATGTCGAAAACTTGCGCTATGGGCGAGTCATTATCATGACCGATGCTGATGTGGATGGTAGCCACATTCGCACCTTGCTTTTGACCTTCTTCTTCCGCCATATGCAACCACTTATCCAAAATGGGCATCTTTATATCGCCCAACCGCCAATCTACTTACTGCGCAACGGACGTGAGCGTGAATATGTGTATTCGCAGGCTGGCTTATCTGAAGCGGAACTATTGGCGCAAGCACTAAAGAAATACAAGAACCCTGACCGCGTGGTCGTACAGCGCTACAAAGGTCTAGGTGAGATGAACCCTGATCAGTTGTGGGAAACCACAATGGACCCCGCTAATCGCACCTTATTGCAGGTCACCATCGAGGATGCTGCAGAGGCTGACCGTGTGTTTGATATGTTGATGGGAAGTAGCGTGCCACCACGCCGCCGCTTCATCCAAACACACGCCCGCGATGTGCGTAACCTTGACGTTTAGACATATCCTCAAAGATAAAGCAAAACACCCGATGAAATATAGTAGTCGGGTGTTTTATATTCCCTTATTTCAAAGGAATGATTGCATCTTCTGGCAAATCAAGCGTGATTGACTGGCCAATTTTGGGGATGTCTATTTGTGCTGGTAAATACATAATTAGCTCTATACCTGATTCATGGCGTAAGTAGAGGCGATAATTCATCCCCAAAAACAAATGGTTGGTAACCTGTGCAGTAAACAAACCGGATTGGCTCAAGCTTAATCGTGCAGGATGAAGCAATAGTGTTCGAGGATTGCCTTTTACGGGAAAATCCCCCAATGGTGTACGGGCAAAACCATTTTCAATATTATTGATATTAACCAGATTGCTAAGCCCCAAAAAGCGCGCAACAAACGTGGTCTTTGGTGACCAGTAAAGCTCTTCTGCTGTACCAATTTGCTCGATATGCCCCTGCTGCATCACAACAATACGGTCAGCAATAGCATATGCTTCAGATTGATCATGAGTAACGTAAATCGCTGTCAAGCCAAGTTGTTTGATAATATCACGCAACTCAAGCACCAAATGCTCACGCAGAGCAGCATCTAAAGAACCCAACGGTTCATCAAGCATCAATAATTTAGGACTGGGGGCAAGGCTACGAGCAAGCGCAACACGTTGGCGCTCTCCGCCAGAAAGTTGAGCAACATCCCGCGAGGCGAAACCGCTCAGGCCAACCAGCGATAAAACCTCTTGAACACGTTGTGCACGCTCTTCTGGCCGAAGTTTACGCATACGCAACCCAAAAGCCACATTTTCAGCTACGTTGAGGTGCGGAAATAATGCAAAATCCTGAAACATCAAACCCACACCACGCTGATGTGGTGGCACATCGTTCAATAATTGGTTGTTGGCGTAGATAACTCCACTATCTGGCTGTTCTAAGCCAGCAATAAGGCGTAGTAACGTTGTTTTACCACAACCACTAGGGCCAAGCAGGCAAATAATTTCACCAGCAACTATTTCTAGGTTGATATGATTCAGTACGGGATGGGCATTATAGGACTTTGACAAATCTTCGATGCGCAGCATTAAAATTCCCCTACTCCAACCGTACGCACGCGCTCAATAATTAAAAAACTAATGGCACATACAGCCATAAGAATAACGCTCAAAGCTAAAGCACGTTCAAAATTACCACTGATGGGTTGCTCTAATAATCGAAAAATGACAATGGGCATTGTTGGGGTGTCTGGTCTAGCGATAAAAAGCGATGCGCCAAACTCCCCCATGCTCACAGTAAATGCGAATGTTGCACCAACGACAATCCCACGACTGATTAGCGGTAAATCAATCCAGCGCCACACCCGCCACGGAGACGCGCCCAGATTGGCGGCAGCTTCTTGCATATGTGGGGGAATGCTACGCAAAACGGGCAACACACTGCGGACAACAAAAGGCATCGCCACTAATGTATGGGCAATGGGAATAAGCACCCATGATGTGCGCAAATTCAGCGGCGGTTCATCAAGTGCGATAATGAAACCAAAGCCAAGTGTTACGGCACTGGTGGCTAATGGCAGCATAAAAAGTGGATCTAATAGGCGGGTTAATTTTGTTGGGCGGCGCCCCAGAAGATAGGCGGTGAGAATCCCCAACAACACTGATAAAACTGTTGTCATGATTGCGAAAACAAGCGAATTCCCTATGGCCTGGATAGGGGGCACAAAAGTAATTGAGTTGCGCGGATTTTCTGCCAACGAGAGATAATAAGCAAATGTGTAGATACCATCGCGACCACGTAAAGACCGCAAAATAAGTGCAAAAAGTGGAGCGAAAAGCAAGACAACAATGAACAATACATTTACCCAAACAAGCATTTGTTGCGCCAAAGTGCGCGGGCGACGTGCAATGTGTTGGGAACTTTGAAGTGCTACTGTCGTATTCCGCCGTTGAAGATGGGTATAAACGCCCATCATCAAGAGCATAATACTTACTTGGATTAACGATAAAATGGCGGCCAAAGGTAAATTGAGAAAATTGGTGGCTTGTAAATAGATTTCTACTTCTAAGGTTGCGAAGCGAGGACCTCCCAGAATCAATACAACACCAAAACTGGTGAATGTGAAGATAAATACGAGGACTGCCGCAGCGAAAATCGCGGGGCGTAACAATGGCAGGCGCACATGCCACCATAAGCGCCACCCGTGAGCGCCTAAAACTCTGGCCGCCTCTTCAATATGAAGCGTTTGGTTCGCCCAATATCCCGCTATCATACGTAAGGCTACTGCATAGTTATAAAAGACATGCACAATTAGAATAATTGTTAGTGTGCGCTCAAGTTGTATTGGTGGCTCGGAAAGAGCGAAAGCCGACATCAGTAGATTATTCAGCACGCCACCCTGTCCGATAAGTGCTTTGAACGCTGAAGCAACGACGACTGTCGGCAAAACAAAGGGCAAAGTGGAGAGCGAGAGCAAAACAGAGCGGCCAGGAAAACGATAGCGCGTAATCACATATGCCCCCGGCAAGGCGAGAATTAAGGTTAGCAATGTGGATAAAATGGCTTGATATAGGGTAAACCAAAGAACGTTGTAATAGCGGGGGCGGTTAAAAAATTCAGCCAGCCCGGTTAAATCTAAAGAGCCATTTGGCCAGAGGCTGAGTGAGAAAATAGAGAATAACGGATAAAAGAAAAAGAGAAGCAGAAAGGCGAGCGGTATGAGTAAAACCCCATACCGCCCAACCTGTTGCCAATTATGACGTAGCCGTTTTACCGCAGTACGGCTTCGGTCCACGCTTCAATCCATTCTTCTCGATTTGCTTCAATATCAGCATAATCCAGCGCTGCAGGATTTTCTGGTATGGCGGCGTATTGGGCGAAAATCTCTGGCAGCTCTGCTTCTGGGTTCACTGGAAATACAAACATCTGCAAAGGCATATCTTCTTGGAAAGGTTCACTCAGCAAGAAATCAATGAGTTGCTGCGCCTCTTCCTCATGTTCCGTGCCCGCTAGAATACCAGCAAATTCGATTTGGCGGAAGCAAGTGCCATCAGCAACAATAGCAGCGGTTGTCGGTTCTTCAAGGTCTTCAGCGAAGAAGAATTCAACAGGCGGGCTGCTGGCGTAGCTGACAACTAAGGGGCGGTCACCATCTTCGCTGGGCACAGTGAAATAGTTGAAATAGGCTTCACTCCAGCCATCAGTAATGATGACATCATTTTCGATGAGGTCGGTCCAGAAATCCAGATAGGTGTAATCCCCTTCTGTACCAAATTCGGCGATTGTAGCCAGCAAGAAGGCCAAACCCGGTGAGGATGTGGCAGGATTTTGAACGACCAGTAACCCTTTATAAGCAGGGTCAGTTAAATCCGCTAGAGATTCAGGGATAGGCAAATCATGCTCTTCAAAATAGGTGATGTCGTAATTCAGGCAAACATCGCCATAATCAATTGGGGTAACGCGATGTTCTTCGTCAAGAATGAATTCTTCCGGAATACCTTCTAATAGCGGCGATTCATAGGGAACAAACAAATCAGCTTCTAGTGCTCGGCTGAGGAAGGTGTTATCGACACCGAAAAGAACATCGCCTAGAGGGTTGTTTTTGGAAAGAATAGATTGGTTGAGCATTTGCCCCGCGTCGCCAGCGCGAAGAATTTCTACTGTGATACCAGTTTCTTCGGTAAAAGCAGCCAAAACTTCCTCGCTGACATTGAAGCTGTCATGAGTGACTAAAGTAATTGTTACGCCCTCATCTTCTTGGGCAAAGGCGAAACCCATCAGCAAGAGCAGCACAGCAAATAGTGAAAACAATTTAGCACGCATCATGGGGGTACTCCTCCTAAAATAGATACTTAACACATAAAGCGGATAAGGGAGGAGTTCGGCAACCGTCTGAATAGAAGCCACCCCTAACGGGGTGTCATAGGGGTGGCTACCACGGCAAATATTGAGCCTTCCCTACGCCGGCATTACCCGGATCAGGTTGAAGGGTCGATGCGGCATTACGCATCCTCTCAGCCCGCTTGCGCGAACTCCCCTAGTCTATGTTGCTTGCGTGTGCGAAGAGTATAACGCGAAATGGTGTCTCATGCAATGCAAAAGTGCACAGATTATCTATATAATAGGGTGGTTAAACCGATGATTTTTGTTGATTTTCATAGCATTTGCATAGACAATAGGCGAGCTAAATACGCATCAAACTCACCAGCATTGCAAGCATCAACATATTCCATAAACTTTTCACCAGCGATGGGATATAAGGGGTAACAACTGGTGGGATATGCGCCTTTTGGGGCTAGCGCAATAACATCTACACCAGGATGCGGGATGAGAACGCCATCTGTTGTGGGGAGGAGCTTATCAACTAACTTTTCTACTGTAGCAATCACAGTATCTGCCCAATAGACAAGCTCTATATCAATACCCTGATTATTGTTAATCAGCACATTACCCTGAGTATCGGCAGCAAGGCCATGAATAACCGCAACGTCACAACTTAATGCAGGAAATGCTGTAAGAGATTCGCCGCTATAGGGGTCAATCACTGTTTTTACATCAGGGCGAAGCCTGGACAAATCTGTACCTTGCCATGCCAAAGATGGCATAAACCCCACACCCGCTAATTTGGCGCGGATGCCATTTACTATACTAGCTTCAGTTTCTTCTATAATTTTTACTGCTCCAGTTTGTACGGCTTGAGTAAACATAGGAGCCAGTCCAAAGGATTCTAACCCAAAATAACAGGTGCGTACTGTCTCTATACAGCCTGCACCAACCAGCAAATCACTCTCAATAGAAGAGGTGAAGTTCAGCAGTGTCAAGTGTTGGGGGCGTGGGTTACGTTGTAATAGGGAAAGCGCAAACGCTACAGGACGACGGTAAACAGTAAAGCCACCTAGTGCAAGCGTGTGGCCATCCTGTACGAGGGCGGCAGCCTCCTCTAAAGAAACGGGTTGCATGGTCTACTCCTCCCCCATCTGCTTCAAACGTTCTCGTTCTACCTTCTTAAGTTTGGCGACAACGAGCGCATAACTATCATCCACCCATGACAACAACTCGTCATCGGGAACTTCTCCATCAACTACCACAGTATTCCAATGGCGTTTATTGAGATGATAGCCTGGCGTGACAGCGCTGTAATTATCGCGCAAAATCTCCGCAAGTGTTGGATCACATTTCAAACTAATGCTTAAAGGATCATCTGTTGGAATTAGTGCAAACATTTTCCCCAACACTTTATAGACCTCGACATCTGGCCCAAAAGGGAATTCATGGGTAACGCCGATTTTATTTAAGCAATAATCACGCAATTGCTCTCGGTTGATTGCCATTTAGTTACTCTCCTGCATAGAGCGTCTAGCTTCTGCCATTTGGTGGGCAAGGGTTGTCAATTCATCTCGCCGCTCACAACGTTCGCGCCATGCCAGTGGGATAGTGTCCAATCCCAATCTGGCGGCACTTATCCCACCAGCAATACAAGCAATTGAATCACTATCGCCATCAGTATTTGCTGCCCGACGAACACATGCTACATAATCATCTGGATAGCGCATCACACAATAAAGAGCTAAAGCGACGGCTTCATCCGCAACCCATCCCTGTCCAATGTGATTGAGCGCACTCTCTTCATCATTCCACGCGAGAACATGCCCTACCCGTAACAAAGCATAATCTAATTCATCACTTAGGCCATCAGTAAAAGTCATCACTTTTCGCAGATACGCTTCAGGCGATACACCATCAAGCGCCAGCTTAACAAGATAAGCTGCGGCAATAGCGGCAGCGCGTGCCGTTGGATGGTTATGCGTTATGATAGCAGTTGCATCTGCAACACGATATAGCATATCGGGGTAAAACTGGTAAAAATAACCCAAAGGCGCAACCCGCATTGCAGCACCACAGCCTTTGGAATCTAAACCGCTCTGTTGCCAATGTTGGCCAGCAGCAAGGTTGCGTGTCGCTGATAAACAAGTATTGCCGGGCGCTCGGTTGTTTTCTGGGCTATTCAGCCATTCCACAAAATAGCGAGAAATCGCTTGCATCTGGGTGTCAATAGCAGCGGTTAAACCAGCCTCTAACATCCCCTTGATTAAAGCGAGGGTCATCTGGGTATCATCACTATATAAAGCGGGCGCGGGTGGCTCTTGAATACCTTGCACACCATAATGCTTTTTTATCTCTTTAAGCGAGAGAAACTCTGTCGGATACCCTAACGCATCCCCCAAAGCTAAACCAAATAACAGTGCTTCTGCATTCATCACGCTCATAAAAACATTTCTCCCAACAGGATTCTGAAATATTTCGATTTTAACCTGTATAATCATATTGAACATCTATGCCAAAGAACTGGAGTAATTCCTATGAAGTCAGGACGTGCCTTTTGGCAACGTACACATCAAATTCACACTGTACTGCTGGTCATCGCCGTTTTTGTTGCGGGGTTTATTATCGGTAGCCAAATTATGGTTGGAGAAGCCGCAGAACAACCCCGAGAAGCTGCAATTGGCGAAACCGATGAGGCATTCGAACCTTTTTGGGAAGCATTTAATGCCATTCAAGACCTGTATATAGATAAAGTAGAAGTGCCTACTTTGGTCGATGGCGCTATCAGCGGCATGATTGATGCGCTAGGCGACCAATACAGCGGTTACATGAATCCAGAAATTTACCCGCTGTTTGATGCTGACCTGTCTGGAGATATTGAGGGCATCGGCGTTGTTATCAGAACACTAGAAGAGACAGGGCAAATTCAGGTTGTCAATGTTCTCAAGGGTACACCCGCGATGGAAGCAGGTGTTCAGCCAGGAGATATTTTCTTAGAAGTGGATGGCGAAAGCGTTATCGGCCTCAACCAAACAGAGCTAGCAGCACGTGTTCGCGGGCCATCTGGCACAACGGTTAACATCACCTTCTTACGGGGAGAAGAAACTTATAATGTTGATATTGTGCGGGCACGTATCGAAATTCCGAATATTGAGACCGACATTTTAGAAGGTGATATTGCCTATATCTCTATGGCAGAATTCAACGCTCTAGCATATGGGCAGCTACGCGATGCATTGGAAGAATTAGATGTGAATAACCGTCGTGCCCTCATCTTTGACCTGCGCGGTAATCCCGGCGGTTTCTTGCGTACAGCTATCGACATTGCTAGCGGGTTCATCGAAGAAGGCATTATTCTCACAGAAGAATTTGGCAACGGCGAAACACAAGTCTTTGAAGCCACGGGCAACTATTTCGGCATTGAAGTGCCTATCGTCGTATTGGTTGATGAACGTAGCGCCAGCGCATCGGAACTTGTGGCAGGGGCTATGCAAGATCGTGGTGTAGCAACACTGATAGGCGAACGAACGTTTGGTAAGGGTACAGTGCAGACAGTGCGCGAATTATCCAATGGTGGTGGTATTCGCTTAACTATCGCGCGTTGGGTACGTCCAAGCGGTCAGTGGATTCACGAAATTGGTGTTGAACCAGATATTATTGTTGAATGGGAGCCAGAGGGGTTTGACGATACTGAAGACCCACAACTGCAAGCAGCTATTGACTTTTTGCTGAATGAAAACGGCGAATAAGCAATAGCGTTCAACATTGTAAAAGGGGCACACTGGTAATATGTGCCCTTTTTGATTTCCTGGTGAGGCAAACATCGCTTATTGTGGTATGTAATGACAGGGTTTGCAAGTGCCGAGCGTCGTGCTATACTGCGAACACTTTGTGAGTTGAAGAGGAGTTGGATACATGGCGACAGCCTTACAAATTGCGTCGATTATTGTCTCCGTTTTGCTCATCGTCCTCATTCTGCTGCAAGTTAAAGGCGGCGGTTTGGGTAGCCTATTAGGGGGCGATGCTGGCGGCGGTATTTCACGTACACGGCGCGGCCTGGAAAAAACCCTGTTCCAGATTACTGTTGGATTGGCTATTGTTTTTGTAGCCATTTCAATTTTCTCAGTAGTTGCGGAACGTTTGGGATAAATTTAGCTTTATTCTTAAGCGAAGCCGGGTGTTTTGCCAAAGGCAGAGCACCCTTTTTATTACAGTTAGTTGGGGATAAAGGGTATCGTTTATGCGCAACTACCGGTGGCAACTTTTAGCCCTTGTGATTGCAGCGGGGTTGTTCTTTGTTGTTTTGCTCTTGCGCTCTACATCATCACCTACACCTACCCCAGACATCTCTCCCCCCCCAACTACAGAAGCATCTGCGGTAACGCCGACTGAAATACCACCATCCCCAACAGCAGCCAGTATCGTTATTGCTACGCCACTACCTATGCCAACAGGCCAAAGCGGTGTACCAACCTTCACGGAGGCGCTCATTGGGCAAGTTCAACGACTTAACCCAGTTTTCGCAAACTTGAACCCAGTAGACCGCGACATTACCAGCCTGATTTTTGAGGGACTGGTTGCAATTGACGAATACGGACAACCCGTGCCGCGCCTAGCAAAAAGTTGGACAGTTTCTTCTGATGGGCGAGAATATGTTTTTGAATTGCGTGATGATGTGCTATGGCAGGATGGCATTCCTTTTACGGCTAGCGATGTCGCCTATACAATGGCCATACTACGTGCCCCAGACTTCCCCGGTGATGAAGCCTTAGGGGCATTTTGGCGAACAGTTGAAACAGAAGTCATCCATGATCACCTTGTGCGCTTTCGCCTTACTCAACCGCTGGCGAGCTTTTTACTACAATTAACCATCGGTATTTTGCCAGAACACGCCTTACAAGGGACTAATGCTACTCAGTTAGCTACACACCCATTTAACTTATCTCCGATAGGGACAGGGCCATACCAATTAGAAGCCCTTCGCACAATTGATGGCACACAGATTAACGCTGTTGATTTACGAGTTGCACCTGTTTATCACCAACGACCAGAGGGGCAAAACGGCTACAACATTGACCGTTTACGGTTTATGCTCTATCCCGATTTTGAGACAGCGTTAAACGCATTCAACAATGGTGAAGTTAATGGATTAGCAGCCAGAACCCGCACAGAGCGCAAATTGCTTTTAACAGCGCCCAATGCCGATATTCATACTGCAATTGCGCCGCAAGTAGGGATATTGATTTTTAACTGGGATGAGGGTGATAAACGTTTTTTCCAAATAGAGCGTGTGCGGCAAGCACTAGCAACTGGGCTAAGTCGTTCCCCCATCATTGAACGCAACTTGGCCAACCAAGCAATACCAGCAAATAGTCCTCTATTACCAGAATCATGGGCTTATACACCGAATATCCCCTGGCCACAAACTGATGTTAATGCAGCGCGATTGATGTTGGATGAAGCCAATATCCAGTATGGTGAACCGCCACAAGAGCCTGAGGAAGGGGATGAAAGCACCCCAGCCCCAACACTGACACCGTTGCCACAAGGCGTTGTTTATAGCTTCAGCATCCTTGTTCCAGATGATGAAGCACTCGTTGCTATTGCACAGGAAATCGCAGCACAGTGGTCGCAATTAGGCCTTGAAGTACGTGTTGAGCAAGCATCTCAAGATGAGTATTTACGGCGACTAGATGCGGGTTCATTCGATGCGGCAATAGTGGAACTGACTCTAAGCGCTGACCCAGATGTTTATGCCTATTGGCATCAAGGGCAATATCCAGAAGGGTTAAATTACGGCAATGTCAACGATCGCCGTATCAGTGAGGTGTTGGAAAAGGCGCGGGCAGATGCGAATGGTATTAATCGCAGTATGCTTTACCACCAATTCCAGCAACTTTTTGCAGAACGGGCCATAGCGCTACCGCTTTACTATCCCTTATATACCTATGCAGTAACCCAAAACATCGAGAATATACAACTCGGTTTTATTGGTAGCCCAGAAGATCGATTCAGAACCCTTGCCATGTGGCAGTTCCGCGAAGGCTAAAGCGCATTTTCTTGGGCGAGAATGTCACGCAATAGTTGCTTACGAGCAGCGCCGCCCAAAATCTCGAGTTTGCGTACACCAAGCGGGTCAATATCTTCGCGTAATAGACGAATTTCCTCTTCAGAAGGTGGTGGGGTTTCATGAACATCAGGGGCTACTTCTAAGGGAAAGCCTGTTTTTGCTTGAATACGTTCCACAGTAACGCCTGGATGATAAGATACCAGCCGCATGCGACCATTTGCCCAATCAAATTGCCCCAAATCTGTCACTAAATAAAGCGGGCCTGTTCCA
The DNA here is from genome assembly GCA_034435735.1 of Anaerolineae bacterium. Classification (GTDB taxonomy): domain Bacteria; phylum Chloroflexota; class Anaerolineae; order Aggregatilineales; family Phototrophicaceae; genus S146-30. The sequence continues at coordinate 15,300 of DAOTWU010000437.1, forward strand.
CGCTTACGGTCAGGTGTATGGCCTAAACCGCTGATAAAATCCACTTTGGGCACAAATGTGATGCGGGAATGGCGTGGCACATATAAGTAAATATGCGAAGAATAAGGGGTTACATCGGGGATTCCACCAGTGCCTGGCAAACGCATACGTGGGTGGGCGTAATCCCGACCAAAGGCAATGTTATTTGTGTTACCAACGGCATCTACTTGGGCCGGACGAAAAAACTCTTTAGGATTATAAGCGGGTAAAAGCTCTGTTGCAACAGAAGCAAAACTAGTGTGCATCAAGCCTTTGGCTAACCACAAATCTTCAATACGCCCCACTCCTAAACTTGCCCATTCATAACAAATGCTCTGGCCAATGGCAGAAGCAAAGCGCACATTAGGGGCATGGGTGCATTGCGCAAGAATAAATCCCGCCATAACAAGCGGGGTGTTGATACCTTGAGCTAGCACCTCTCCATCTTCAACTTGGCGAGAAATACATACAGCAATAAGTTCATCAATTGAAAAATCCATATACATACCCCTTAACGGCGTTTGCGCTTCTTTCGCTTTTTAGACTTGCGCCCCCATTTTACATCATCGTCCATACGAACCATTGCAGGTTCAAAACGGCCAACCACTTCTACAAGGTCAGATTGGGCAGCCATCACATCTTCTATGGATTTATAGGCCTGTGGCGATTCATCTAAACCAGCGCCCAGCAGAATAATACCACGTTCTTGCAATAAGCGGTCTCGCTCGGTTTTGGTAATGGTATTGGTTGCCTGCTTGCGGCTCATCTGACGCCCAGCACCATGTGCCGCAGAATAAATTGCGTCTACAACACCTTTTCCACGCACAACAAATCCAGGGTCGGCCATTGAGCCTGGGATAACTCCTAACTGCCCCTTTTCTGCTGGTGTTGCACCTTTGCGGTGCACAATAACTTCGCGCTCATGCTCTGAAAAACCAGCAGGGGCTGGTAATCGCACTTTCCAAGCAAAGTTATGGTGATTTTCCACAGTCGCAACGGGCTTAAGGCCGACGGCTTTAGCAACACGTTTGTGAATAACCTCATGATTAGCCGCGGCAAAACGCCCCGCGAGTTCCATCGCCAACCAGTATTCTTGGCCTTCATGCCAATCAAGCGGTAACCAAGCCAGATGCTTAACAGAAGCATCAAGATGAGGGTGAAGTTGTTGGGCCAGTTTAGAGTAGTGATTGGCAATTTTAAAGCCAACACCGCGCGAACCACTATGTGATAACAACGCGAGATACTGGCCCGCTTTTAACCCCAATTGCTCATCTTCTTTTTCAAGAACGAAAGCACCCCATTCTACAAAATGATTACCAGAGCCACTCGTACCGAGTTGGCGATAAGCAATATCTTTTAGGGAGCGAAGATATTTTGCTGCATCCCAATCTGGGCTATCCAACACCTCGTGTTCTGCGCGACGGCTAGCTGACCACTCTCCGCCAGCGCCGAAACATGTTTCATTCCAAAGAGCATTCTCGAATTGCCCAACCCGTTGACCGATAACATGGGGGGAAACGGGGAAGATGGATAGACGCATTCGGCAAGCAATATCCACACCAACGGCGTAGGGAATAACTGCATTTTCTGTAGCGAGAACACCACCAATAGGCAAGCCATAGCCAACATGAGCATCTGGCATTAATGCGCCTGCGACAGATATAGGCAAGCGCATGGCAGCATCCATCTGCTTAAGAGAATCGTCGTCAATATGCTCTTGCCCCCAAACTTTATAAGGCAGTGGTTTATCTCTCAATTCATCATGGGACATTTTCGCCCCCTTTCAACAAAACCCTCTTTTAGTTCATAAGATACCATAAAGGGTCAAAGGCGTAAATAGTGGGCTAGTAAAAGCAAAAAAGTTGTAGATTGACTCAAGGTTAATTTGCCCTGTATACCAGCTGTGTTAAAATGCGTAATGAAGATGTCAGCACTCATAATAGAGACAGGAGCAGTGAATGTCTGTCGTTACCGTACTTAGGCAGGCCGATATTTTTGAGGATTTAACAAATACGCAATTGGAGCTTATCGCTTCAATTTGCTCTGAACGACATTATCAATCCGGCGATGTTATTTTTGAGGAAAACACACCCGGAGATGAAATGTATGTTATTGCCAATGGTGAAGTAGAAATTATCGTGAACCCATCACTTGTAGGGGCAGATGAGGATAATGATTCTCACGCCATCGCGACATTACGGCGCGGACAAGTTTTTGGTGAAGTGTCGTTAGTTGACGAAGGCCTACGCTCTGCTGGCGCACGTTGTTCGCAACAAGATACCCATCTGATTGTCATTCCGCGAGAAAAGCTGATGCTGCTTTGTGATACTTATCCGCAAATGGGGTATCGCTTAATGCGAAACTTGGCGGCAGACCTCGCGATGAAAATCCGCCATACAGATTTGCAGGTGCGAGAGCAATTGATGTGGGCTAAACGTGGCAAAGAGGGTTAGTCAGTAGAGTCTTTAGGCAGAATAAAAATAGCTATAAATGGCCGGGCGTGTGCTCGGTCATTTTGCGAGGGAGTAAAATGTTAGCCCAACAACTACTGCAATTACCTGCAACAGAAGGCATGTGGTTAACACTAAACAATATCCCCAAACCAGAGCCACAAGATGGTGAATTGCTCATTCGGGTATTAACTTGTGGCGTTTGCCATACCGATTTACACCTGGTACAAGGGGAATTGGTATCCCCCAAGCTACCTATCATTCCAGGTCATCAAATTGTGGGGGTTGTCGAGGCTATAGGTGCGAATGTACACCGCTTTCAAATAGGTGATCGCGTAGGGGTAGCATGGTTGCATGATAGCTGTGGAGAGTGCGCCTATTGCCGTAATGGACAAGAGAATTTATGTGAACAAGCACACTTTACAGGCTACACCGCTCAAGGCGGTTTTGCCGAATATACAACTGTGCCACAGTCCTATGCTTATCCTATTCCCGCCCAATTTAGTGACGATGAAGCTGCTCCGTTACTCTGTGCTGGTGTGGTTGGTTATCGCTCTTTGCGATTAGCAGAATTAAAGCAAGGAGAACGATTAGGTATCTACGGGTTTGGCGCAAGTGGGCATATCTGCATACAAGTTGCGCGTTATTGGGGATGCGAGGTCTATGTTTTCACCCGTAGCAAAGAACATCAAGCCCATGCGCTAGAGTTAGGGGCTGCGTGGGTAGGCCAAGCACAGGATACTCCGCCACAGAAGCTTGACCGTGCTATTATTTTTGCGCCAGCGGGCTGGATAGTCCCGTTAGCATTAGGGCATCTGCGGCGAGGCGGCACATTAGCAATCAATGCTATTCATATGAGCAACCTGCCAGAGATGCCCTATCATTTGTTATGGCATGAGCGAACTATACGCTCTGTTGCCAATGTTACCCGAGCAGATGCAGAGGCTTTTTTGCCCCTAGCAGCAGAAATTGGTATCCACAGCACTACCCAAATATTCCGGCTGGAAGAGGCCAATACGGCACTAAGTCAAATTCAAAGTAGCGCACTCAATGGCTCTGCAGTATTGCGCATTAGCTCTTAGGAACAAGGCGCACGAATTTGCGTTTACCCACCTGCAACACTGCTGGCAACATATCCGGCGATACGGTAGCCGCAGGGTCAGTTACAGGCGCTTCATTTAAGCGCACGCCAGATTGTTTCATCAAGCGTTTGCCTTCCCCACTGCTGGAGACCATATTCAAGCGGCGCAAGACATCTAAAATGCGCTCCTCTTCAGCAATGGGTTCTTCAGGAATATCTTCTGGCAAACCGCCACTACGAAATACTTCGTTCCAGCGCTGCTGTGCGGCCTCAGCATCTTCTGGGCTATGGAAGATTGAGACAATTTCGTATGCCAAACGCATCTTCACTTCATTCGGATGTAGCGAACCAGATGCTAGGCCATCTTCTAGGTCGCGTAATTGTTGCGGTGTCCAGCCCAAAATCAACTTGTGGTAGATGGGCATAGCCTTATCTGGAATACTCATCACCTTGCCATACATATCCCACGGCTCCGCCAATAGCGGGATATGGTTGCCTAGGCTCTTGCTCATCTTAATTTCGCCATCCGTACCGGGTAGGCTTTCCCCCATAATGATGGCAATTTGCGGGCGCTGGCCAAGAGCCTGCTGGAGCTTCCGACCAGCAACAACGATATTAAAGAGCTGATCTTGTCCGCCTACTTGTACATCCGCTTCCTGAGCAACAGCATCATAGGCCTGCATTAAGGCATAGAAGAACTCATGCAAGTAGATGGGGCGCTCTTCTTTGATGCGCTTCGCAAAGTTATCACGAGTGAGAAACTGTTGCACTGTGAAATTGCTTGCTAGGCGAATAATATCAGCAAAATCTAGTGGGGCAAGCCACTCATCATTACGGCGCACTCGTGTCAAATTCGGGTCTAGAATTTTGAAGGCCTGTTCAGCGTAAGTACGCGCATTTTCTTCAACCTGTTCACGGGTCAGTTGATCACGTGCCTTGTCTTTATCTGAAGGGTCACCAATCAAACTGGTAAATGTGCCGATGAGGAAAGTGACATCATGGCCAAATTCCTGAAATTGGCGCAACTTACGCATGGTGATGGTATGGCCTAAGTGTAAATCCGCAGTGCGTGGGTCATAACCACAGTAAACACGCAATGGACGCCCTTCGCGTTCTGCTTCAATCAAACGCTCACGCAGTTCGCGGCGCATATTCTCTTTTGTTTCTGGGTCGCCGTATTCTGCGCCCGACATCAAAACTTCGACTTGCTCGTCAATTGAGACCATAAAGCATTTATCCTATTGCTCCATTCACCGATGAAACGAGAACAGTATACCATAAATTAAAAGAAATCTGTTATGTTGGGCATTACTAGTTTTTATAGATTTTTAAAGTTCTTTAAGGTTCTTAAAGCATCAAATATATCAAAGTGCAATCACGTGCGCCCTTGTTGCTCATTGCTATAAGCACTATAATCAGCGCGAGTACAGACAACCTTGAGAAACTTAGGGAAATAAGTATGAAACCGATGAGCAGCGCCGAAGTGCGACAGGCGTTTTTAGATTTCTTTGCTGAACATAAGCATCGTATTATTCCTTCTTCTTCACTAGTTCCGGGCAACGACCCTACACTGCTATTTACCAATGCGGGAATGGTGCAATTCAAAGACGCCTTTCTCGGATTGGAAAAGCGCGATTATACCCGTGCTGCAACAGCGCAAAAGTGCATGCGCGTCAGTGGGAAACACAATGACCTCGAAGAAGTTGGTCTTTCGCCACGTCATCACACATTCTTTGAAATGCTGGGCAACTTTAGTTTTGGTGGTGATTATTTCAAAGTCGATGCGATGCACTTCGCTTACCAGCTGCTCACAGATGTGTTTGGATTGCCAGCAGATCGCTTAGCATTCACTATTTACGAAAAAGATGATGAGAGTTTCGACTTGTGGGTGAACGAAATTGGTATTGACCCACGCCGTATCGCTCGCTTGGGACCAGATAGCAACTTCTGGCAAATGGCGGAAACAGGTCCATGTGGCCCCAATACAGAAATCTTCTGGGATTTTAGGCCAGAAGAAGGCGTTGATACGATTATTCCCGCACTTCTAGAAGATAGTGACCGCTTTGTCGAAATCTGGAATCTGGTATTTATGCAGTTCAACCGCACCCAACCAGATCCAGAGCATACCGGGCAATGGGATGAGCCGCTGCCCAAGCCAGGTGTTGATACAGGTATGGGGCTAGAGCGTATTACCAGTGTTTTGCAAGGTGTAGGCAGTAATTTTGAAACGGACTTATTCACCCCCATTATTGAAGCCACACAGAAATTAACGGGGCACAGCGACGCACAGCGAGATGCAAATCTCGTCCCCTATCGCGTCATTGCAGACCACATTCGCGCAGCAGTATTTCTCATTGCTGATGGTGTTTTACCTGGCCCAAAAGGACGCGATTCCGTAGCACGTTTAGTTATTCGACGGGCAGCGCGTTTTGGTCGGAAGATTGGGCTAGATAAACCATTCCTCGCTCAAGTTGCTGATGCCGTCATTGACGTTATGGGGCATCACTACACCGAGTTGGTTGAGCGGCGCGAAGCGATTCAGCGAGCAATCACGCGGGAAGAAGAGCTATTTGGGCAAACGATGGACCGCGGTATCGCTGAATTAGAAGCCATGCTGGATGAATTATCAGAAGGCGGCGTGTTAAGCGGCGAACAGGCTTTTTATTTGAAAGCCACGCTTGGCCTGCCAATTCAGGTGACAAAAGATATTGCCGAAGAGCGGGGATATTCTGTTGATATGGCAGGCTTTGAAGAAGCAGAAGCCGAACATTCTCGGGTGAGCGGTGGTGGACAAGCATTAGGCCATCTGGAATCCGCCGATGCTTATGCCGAAGTTTTTGAAGCGTTAAAGCGTGAAGGCAAACTCAGTGATGAGGGTGTAGATTACCAGCCATATGGCCCAACAACACTGAATGCGGAAGTAGTTGCTATCTTACGCGAAGGGCAACAAGCAGAACGTGTCATCAGTGGGGATAAGGTAGAAATCATCCTTAACCGCACGCCTTTCTATGTAGAATCTGGCGGTCAAGTTAGCGATACAGGCTATATCCGCGGTAAAGGGTGGACAATCCAAGTTGAGGATATGAAAAAGCCTCTGGGTGGCTTGATTGTTCATATCGGCGAAGTGGTTGAAGGTACGCCCCTTGTAGGCGATGAGGTTAGCGCAGAAGTAGACGAGGAACGACGGGCAGATATTACCCGTAATCATACAGGCACACATTTATTGCATGCAGCGCTCCGTAACCGGTTGGGGACACATGTTCAACAGCGTGGTTCATTAGTTGCGCCTGACCGCTTGCGCTTTGACTTTGCCCACGATGCTAAAGTAACCACTGAAGAACTTGATGCAATTGAGGAAGAAGTCAACCAGATTATCATTGCCAACTACCCCGTTAAAGCGGAGTACAAGTCGCTCAAAGAAGCGCAACAAGAAGGGGCAATGGCGCTCTTTGGTGAAAAATATGGCGAAATTGTTCGCACTATCAGCGTCGGAAAAAATGGGGAGCGCTACAGTTACGAACTTTGTGGCGGTGTACATGTTAGCGAAACAGGCGAAATTGGCCCCTTCGTTATTGTAAGCGAGGGTAGTGTTAGCGCAGGTATTCGCCGTGTAGAGGCACTAACAGGGCGCGCTGCGGTACATTATATGCAAGAGCAGTTCCATCGCTTACACGAAGCTGCTTCACAATTAGGCACTACACCTGACCATGTGCCTCAGCGCGTTGCGGTTCTACAAGATGAAATGGCGCAAATGCGTAAGCATATTGGACGGTTACAACGAGACCTCGCCCGCTATCGCTTTGCTGAAATGGTGAATTCCATGGAAGATGTGGCAGGTGTAAAAGCACTCATTGCTCAAATTGATGGTCTACCTGCCGAAACTTTGCGTGAAATGGCGGATTGGTTCCGCAATAAAGTTGATAGTGGTGTGATGGTTTTGGCTAGTGTGGTAGATAATTCGCCATTATTTATTGCGACAGTGACACAGGACTTGATAAAACAAGGGCTACATGCTGGCAACTTAGTGCGCGAAGTGGCGAAAGTAGTGAAAGGCGGCGGCGGTGGTCGTCCAGATATGGCGCAAGCAGGCGGTAAAGATGCCAGCAAAGTGCCTGAAGCACTAGAAAAAGCCCGCAAAGTCATCGCTGAGCAGCGAAAGTGAAGTTTCTAGCCCATTGCTATGAATGACCAACCGGAATACATACAGCTAGAATCAGGCGAAACAATCACAACTTTGAAAGACCGCTTGTCCTTTATACGGGGCAAGCGGGTATTGCTTATTTGGCCGGAAGAAGGCACAGCACTTCAGCGCAAGCTTGATTTGGTGCTATTACAAAGAGAAGCGCGGCGGCGGGCTATTCGTATCGCGTTAGTGACCCATGACCCTGTGGTTATCCGCCATGCAGAAGAACTGAATATCAGCACCTTTGAAACCATTGGAGAAAGCGAGCGAAAACGCTGGAAGCGCGGGCGCACTAAAGTTTTTGCAACGCGCTGGCGTAAACCAGAAACTGAGGTTGAACCTGATGAACTGATGGAAGTGGCTAGTCGTGTCCGCGCACCCAGCCGCATTCCTTTTTCCCGCTGGGCAATTGTCCGCGTAACTGCCCTGTTTTTAGTTGTTATTGCTGTACTGGCAGTTATGGTGGTAGTTGTGCCTAGTGCCACCGTTGAGTTATCTCTTGCACAACAAGAGATTATAGTGACTGTCAACATTATTGCTGACCCCAACGCTACTACAGTGGATGTAGAAACGGGTGTTATTCCTGCTACAGTTGTGCGTATAGAGTTGGAAGGTTCTGGGGCTATTTCTACCACAGGCGAAGCCCAAGCGGAGCAAGTGGGGGCTACCGGTTCTGTTGTTTTCATTAACCAAACAGATGAAGCAGTAGAAATTCCTGCGGGTACAGTGGTTAGTACGAGTGCAGGCACACCAATACGCTTCCAAACAGTGGAAGATGTGACTGTACCAGCAGGGATAGGCGAACAAGTTGAAGTTGGTGTTGAAGCGCGTGGTACATTCACCGGCGATATTGGGAATGTGGAAGCAGGTATGATTAACACTGTGGTTGGGCCATTAGAAAATGCTGTCACTGTACGCAATGTTTCGGCAACGTTTGGTGGCGAAACCCGAATTTTGCCCGCTGTTAGTGAAGATGATTATCGCCGTTTACGTTCCGCGGTATTGCAGCAATTGCAAACTCAGGCATTCCTTGAAATGGAAGCGCGCGCAACCAGTGACACACAGTTTATTGTGCCAGAGACGTTACGAGTTGATGAGGCTTCTCAGCGAAGTGATTGGGTGCAGTATAGCGCCCAAATTGGCGAGATTACTGACACGCTTTCACTGTCGATGCGTGTAGTTGTCGAAGCGCTCATGATTGATGAAGCATTTGCGCAGCAGGTTGCCCGTGCGCGTATGGATATCCCCCGTGGACGAGTAATTATTGATTATCCCAGCTATACGCGAGGACCTGTGATATATGACCCGCAAACACAGCAAATCACATTCGATATTACGGGTAGTGCGACTGTGGCCGGGCAGGTAAATGTAGCAATGCTTCAACAACGGCTAGCGGGATTAAGTCTAGAAGATGCGTTAAACTATCTAGTCAATACAGTAGACCTTGCGGAAGGAACTTTACCCCAAATTGTGATTACACCATCATGGTTTGGGCAAATGCCGCTGCTGCCAGTACGTATTCAGGTTGTTACGGATGACGGCACATGATTGGGCGGTTATTAGGGATTGACTACGGGCTGAAACGAATTGGGTTGGCAGTAAGTGATGCTAATGGCATTGTCGCACGGGAATTGATGATATTACATCGTCGCTCTAAGCGAGAAGATTTTGCTGAGATTGCTGCTATTGTTGAACGTGAGCAAATTGTGGCGTTTGTGGTGGGCTTGCCTGTTAGCTATGATGCGCCAGAAGGCGTATATACACAAGCCGACCGCGTTCGTAATTGGGTAAAAAAACTAGTTGAGGTTATTCCGCTTCCATTTGTGCTTTGGAATGAGTATTTGACTAGTGAGGAAGCCCGAGAATTAGCGAGAGAAATTGGGCGTAATCCCCGCGAGGCTATTGATGATTTAGCCGCACGGATAGTGCTTCAGACGTATCTTGATGCTTTACGTGACGGTCTGGCAACGCCTCCTCAACGATAAATCTATCACGTAAAAAATGCGGGTATACTATCAGTATTGACTATAAGAATTTGTGGAGAATGTGATTTGGGGCGTGGTTTACGGATATTTATTGGCCTTATCTTTGTCGGTGGATTTATCTTAGCTGTTGGCATTGGCTTTTTACTGATTTTATCCGATGGCGACATTGTTAATTTTATTCAGACCTCGTTAATTCGTCTTAGTTTATCCTCGCGTCAAGATGAACTCATTACTCCTATAAGTACTGATGATTCACCAATACATTTCGTCATTGAAGTGGGTGATACCCCTTATACAGTTGCGCAGAATTTGAAGCTAGCTGGACTCATTCGCGATGCAGAGTTATTTGTCGATTATGTGCGGGCGGAAGGTCTGGATGTTGAGCTGGAAGCAGGTACTTACTTCTTGAACCAAACACAATCTATTGTGGATATTGCACACGCATTAACCGATTCAACTAGCAGCATCATTATCTTCAGAATTCCTGAAGGTAGTCGTTTAGAAGAAATTGGGCAATTGATTGATGAAAATACGTTGTTGGGTTTCAATAGTATGGATTTTTTGAGCGTTGTTGGCCCTAATACACCGCAAGACCCAACCTTTACAGCAAAAGTTGGTTTACCTGCGAACGCCTCGTTAGAAGGGTTTATGTTTCCAGATACTTACCAACTCCCTGCCAATGTGACGCCCGAAATGCTGCGCGATATTGTTTTAGAACGCTTTTTAGAAGCTGTTGGCGAACAAATATTTATTGATATAGCGCAAGACGGCTACACCATGTACCAGATTGTCACATTAGCCTCTATCATTGAGCGGGAAGCCGTTTATCCTGAAGAACATCCCGTTATTGGCAGTGTATACCGTAACCGCCTAGTAGCAGGCATACGGTTGCAAGCTGACCCAACTGTGCAATATGCGCTCAATGGTGTGCGGGGAAGCTGGTGGCCTAATATCACCCCATCAGATTATCAAAATGTAGAATCGCCATATAACACTTACCTATACTTTGGGCTGCCACCTGGCCCAATTGCTAATCCAAGTTTGTCAGCCATTCGCGGAGCAGCCTACCCCGCCGAAACCAATTACTATTATTTCCGTGCATCATGCAGCCGCAGCGGTTATCATGACTTCGCTACAACATTCGAGGAACATCTGGCCAATGGGTGTTAAATGGCTTTTCGGACTAATCCTCATTCTAGTGAGTAGTTCCTGTGCAATTGTTCGTCATCAGCCTGTCTATAAATTAGCACTGCTCGCCCCATTTGAAGGGCGCTATCGTGAAGTGGGATATAACGCATTATATGCAGCAAGAATGGCGCTCCAGGATGCAGATGGGCGGATAACATTACTGCCTGTAGATGATGGAGGAAGCGCAGAAAATGCACAATCGCGGGCCAAGGCGTTAGAGCTTGATACAAGCGTCATCGGGGTTATTGTTCTTGGGCCTCATGCCATACAGGAAAATATACTCACTGAATTCACAACTTTACCGACTATTATCGTTGGGGAATGGGGCGCTCAACCGACATCACATGTTTTTATTGCCAGCAATCCGCTTATCCCAGATATGGCGACTATTTCCCTTAAAGCGGGGCTACTAGAAGCTGCGGCCTACACTGAACCTGTTATTGGCGGCGCTGTATTAGCGCTAGAACAATTTCCTGATTTAAGCCCAAATCCTACGCAGGCTACTATATTAAGCAGCAGTCTACTGCCCGATGAGGAATTTCGCCAACAATACATCTCAAGCGATATTTTTGTGCCAGAACCCAATTTATGGGCGACACTCACATTTGATATTAGCAACTTTTTCGAGGAAGCAATCCACATTACCCCGACACGTGAAGGTGTTTATAAACACCTTTTGCTAGAGACGTATCGGGGCATTAATGGGGTTATTCACTTTGTCGATGGATATTGGCAAGATGCACCAATATATCGCTATGGCTACAATGACGAGGGAGTGCTAATTCCCCTGGATGACATCGTAGAAGAGCGGTAACGGTTCGGCTGGCTCTGGCTGGATTGTAACTGCTTGTTGAAGCACTGCACGCGCTTCAGCCACACGCTCCGTATCATTCCCATGAATGGTGAATAATGTCTGGCCAGATTGAATTTCATCGCCAACATTGGGATGAACCAGAACACCTACTGCAAGGTCAACGGGGTCTCCTTTCTTCTCCCGCCCCGCCCCTAAAATTAATGCCGCCTGTGCCACTTTATCTGCACGAACTTCGGCAGCATAACCTGATTTTTCTGCGGTAAGTGTTTCGATAATGGATGCGGATGGCAGCTTATCAGGATTATCAACCATAGAGACATCCCCGCCTTGCACTTCTACCAAGCGGCGGAAAACCGCGAGGGCTTCGCCATTATCCAATTTGGATTCTAATAGCGCGCGGGTTTCATCCATATCTACCCACTTTTGCCCCCGCCCCGCAAGGCGCAACATATAAGCAGCGACCACTAGGCAATGCTCGCGCAAGTCTTCTGGCCCACCGCCGTTGAGCGCTTCAATCGCTTCTTTCACCTCTAGGGCATTACCAACTGCACAACCAAGCGGCTGATTCATGTCAGAGATAAGGGCAACCATATCTTTACCCGCATCAACGCCAATATCCACCATTGTTTGTGCTAAAATGCGGGCATCTTCCAATGTAGACATAAATGCTCCAGAACCCGTTTTGACATCGAGCACGATACCATTAGCGCCTGCTGCGATTTTCTTGCTCATGATACTGCCCGCAATTAAGGGAATGCTGGAAACAGTTGCAGTTACATCACGAAGCGCATATAGCTTGCCATCGGCTGGCGCTAGCTCTCCTGTTTGACCGCAAAGGACAATATGGTGCTCCCGCACTTGCTGGCGAAACTGCTCTTCAGTGAGGTTAACATTATAGCCAGCAATGGACTCTAATTTATCTAGTGTGCCGCCAGTAAAGCCAAGACCGCGCCCACTCATTTTTGCAACAGGCACGCCACAAGCAACAACCAATGGCAACACAATCAGTGAAGTTTTATCACCAACACCACCAGAAGAATGTTTATCTACGGCATAGTCCAGACTATCTGATAAATCCATAATATCGCCTGAATGCGCCATTGCTAAAGTGAGTTCAGCGGTTTCTTCGCGTGTCATACCACGAAACCAGACGGCCATAAGCCAAGCCGCTGCTTGGTAATCAGGTATATCACCAGCCGTATATCGCGAGATAAACCAGCGGATTTCCTCTGGGGTCAAAGCGAGGCCGTCACGTTTTTTTGCAATGATGTCTACAACTCGCATGATTTTGCTCCAACACAGGATAAAGTTAAGGGATGCTTTTATACCATATTACGTCTAAGACGCCGACAAATTCGAGCGAATCTGTAATTGAACTTTTACAACTAGCGGGGATAATTGTGAAGTATCAGGTATAAGAAATTAGCATGTAAAAAGTCATATCAACGAGGAAAAGAGACGTGACCGAAAACAATCGCAAAACTTTCGTTATTTTTCTGACCACATTTGTCTTCGCTATTGGGGCGGCTGTTGCGTTTATTGCACTGTCTAGCCAGCAATCGTTAGGCGAACCAGGCGCCGCAACAGAAGGTTTGCATCAGGAACGGTTGGAAGATGGTGGGTTTATTTTAGGCGATCCGGATGCACCAATTACCATTGTTGCCTTTGAAGATTTCCTTTGCCCCCATTGCCAACAATATGAGTCTACGTTGAAACAGATCATTGAAGAGTATGTCGCAACAGGGCAAGCGCGGTTTGAATATCGCATGTTTACTATCGTCAACCCAACATTCTCCCCGCTCTCTGCGCAGTTGGTTGAATGTGCTGAAGAACTGCAACCTGGCTCATTTTGGGAAGCTCATGATGTCATGTTCAACATTACTAGCAGCTCAAACTTCGCAGCTAACGGTGCGCGGCGTTTTGCACAGGAAATGGGGCTGAACTATAGCGACCTGCTGGCATGCACAGAGGATGCCAATCAATACCAAGTGGATTCAGAATTGGCCAACCAATTAGGCGCAACGGGCACCCCCAGTGTGTTTGTGCGTTACAAAACAGAAGATGGTCTCAGTGACCCGCAGTGGATTGAATTCGGCGGGCAGACATTCAACCGCGGTGGCGTGCCCTACGATGTTTTATCTTTTGTCATTCAGGAAGCCAACGCCAGAGATTAGCTCGCTCTAAAATCAACGATACGCCCCTGCCATATTTGACAGGGGCTATTTTATTTCTCAAGATGCGATAGGGTCGGTACTCGTGACAAGCTGCACACCGTGTTCGGCAAAGCGGGCAAAGGTTTCGTTCGCTATTGCTTCAAAATCAATTTCTGGATGCACTACTGAAGACATGCAATCCGTCAACAAGTGAATACGGGAAAGCGCTCCGTCACCCTCACCCATATGCCGCACTAGTGAAGCCACCGTCTCTAAAACACAATGACTTTTCGCTTGACCAGCAACATATATCACATCATGGGATTTGAGCATGTTGAGAAATTCAACATTCAGCACCCCCATAGGATTGCCTTCAACCTTAACTTCTGGCTCAAGAATGGAATAATGCTCGGTTTTGGGCAGCGTGCCTTTAGTTAAGAATTGTGGCTGGGTGCGGCGAGCAGCAGCATGAAAAGCAATCGCTTCATAGAGCGCAGGGGTAAGTGCATGGCCAGGTGTTCCGATGAGGGTGTGATAAGGCCAAATCATCAATAATTTCTTTGCTTGTTCTTCTAACCGTTCTACATACTCGCGCGACCAAGCTTCTTCATATAAAGGCCGCCATTTGCCCGACTGCACATCTTGAACCGAAATAGGTGTAAAAGGCGCTGGATGGTTACCATCTTCATCTACCCACCATGTTGGGAAGAAAATTTGTAGCGGGATGTGGCTATCAAGGGATGCAGCTATGGTTGTAATTTGGTTGACATGGCGATAAATCCACTCGACGGTACGCCGTGTGTCATCTACCGCACCCGGCACACTTAACGCGCCATCCTCATGAACAAAGTCCACCTGAACATCAACCAGCAATAAGGCGATACGAACTTTATCTTCTGATGCAGGCGAAACATTGGCATTTACACCTGCATCAACTGCCTGAGCAGTATTGGGAATGAAAAGTTGCCCAACCCGATTGGGGTTGTAAAATTGTGGAAATTCCATCAACATCCTCCGACACAGTTTAGCCTGTAACCCAAAGCAAGTATAACCTACCTCTTCAAATGGTAGGGAGTGTCTGATTGCAGCAGAATTTCGCTATAATGATGGCACACTAATAACTACAACGATGAAAGGATTGTTTATGCGCACTGTGGATTGGGTTGATGGCCGTGTCCAGATGATTGACCAGAAGCAAATTCCGTGGAAATTAGAAATTGTCTATTTTGATGACTACAAAGCGGTAGCAGCAGGTATTACTGATATGACTGTACGGGGTGCACCTGCGATTGGCGCGGCAGCAGCCTTTGGTCTCGCACTTGCGGCTCAACAAAGCTCCGCACAAAGTATCACAGCCTTGTTAGAAGATTTAGCACAAGCGGCAGAGGTGTTAAAAGCTGCCCGCCCAACAGCGGTCAATTTGGCTTGGGCAGTGGATAAACTTATGGCCCTAGCGAAAGAAGGCGCTTACACCGATGCCGATGCTTTACGGGAGGCATTACTCACTGCAGCAAAGCAAATTGCTGATGATGATGTTGAGACCAACCGCCGTATGGGAGCAAACGGGGCAACACTGATTAAAGATGGGTTCACGATTTTGCATCATTGCAATACAGGAGCACTAGCTACTGTAGACTATGGCACAGCTTTGGGAGTAGTTCGAGCGGCTTTTGAACAAGGGAAGAAAATCCATGTATTACTCGATGAAACACGCCCCCGCTTGCAAGGTGCACGGTTAAGCGCGTGGGAATTAGAACAGCTCGGCGTTAGCTACGACATCATTCCAGATACAGCGGCGGGCTATTATATGCAAAAAGGCGAAATTGATATTGTGCTCGTTGGTGCAGACCGCATTGCTGCCAATGGCGATGTTGCTAATAAAATCGGCACATATCAGATAGCTGTATTGGCCAAAGAAAATGGCATTCCATTCTATACTGTCGCGCCAACTTCCACTATTGACCTTTCGCTAAGCAGTGGCGCGGAAATCCCAATTGAACAACGTGACCCAGCAGAAGTCACAACCCCTTATGGCAACCCTATTGTGCCGCCACATTTCAAAGCGCGTAATCCAGCGTTTGATGTCACACCCAACCGATATGTGAGTGGCATTGTCACCGAAAACGGTATTGCTCGCCCGCCGTATGTCGACAGCCTTAAGCGAGTTGTAGCGGGCGAGAAGGTTTAGTGTTATTGCCAGAAATTAGATGGCAAATTTAACGGATGTAGGGGGCGCTTACCAGTATATTCAAGCGTCTCCCATCCTTTTTCAAAAAGCATGACATAATCGGCATAATCCCCATCAGGCGATATTTGCCATTCTGCAATACCACGCAGTTCTAAGCGACCTTGTGCCCGCTTCATGTTAATGACAAACGGTAGTCGTTCATAAAGCGCCCGCACAACACCGGTATCAGCAGGTGCGGCGCGCTGTGCAATCATGGTTAAAGCACTGCGTAAGCGCTTAGTAACTGAGGGGCCACGAAAAGCCCAAATCTGACGTGGGGCGTCGGCTTGGGTTAACAGCGGTGCGATAGCTTCAGGCTCATCAGCACGCACTTCATCAAGAGCAATACAAGAAGGTTTTTTACTGAGTGCTATACCAATTTGTTGCCCCCATGTCATACCACTCTCTTCGCCATGAGGCCACTGGGCAACCAATGACTCAGCACTAGCGGGCAAGCGCAACTCGCCAGCACGTTCTACCGCGATAAGGCCTTTGGCTTCGGGCAAACGTTGTAATAACGCATTAAGTAAGGTGGTCTTTCCTGATTCGGTATCCCCTACAATGACAAAACCATAAGCCGATTGAACGAGTGCATCTAGAAATTGGGCGGCTTCTTCTGTCAATAAACCACCAGCAGTTAAATCCTCTAATGTGAGTACCTGCTTTGGATGAACGCGAATATCAGCAGTAAGCTGTACGGTCACTGGTGGTGAGGCGGTGCTCACCCGCACAGGGCGGCCTTCTACAACAAGTCCAGCTTCAATAATTGGCTCATCGTCACGCAACTCTGCTCCAGCATGGCGTAGCAAACGGGAAACCACATCACGCATATGCGGCATATCTTCAAAGAGTGGGCCAATTACCTCCAAATCACCATGCCCACGTCTTACAGAAACTTTATCTGCCCCTTCTAAAGCGATAGTAGTAATAGTTTCATCTTCAAATAGAGCATCTAAGGGGCCATAACCAAAAATTTCCGCATAAGCCTGCCGAATCACATCCGCCTGCTCTTCTAGCGAAAGCTGTACAGACTCTACAGCAATCACATATAAAGCTGTTTCGCGCACTAATTTAAGCCTATCTGCTTTTGTTTTGGCGGCACTTAAATGGGCATCATCAACGGCAAATTCCTGTAAAAACTGGGCAATAATGCGTTCCACCAAAGCTGCACGGGAAACGAGCCGAGAGCCTAAACGGCTTTCTAACCACTCTGGTTCGCGCTCTGGTTTTTTAGGTATAGGATGTTCGTCTTGAGGTGGGGGCTGGTCTTTTTTGCCATTATTATCACTCATTGCACATCCTCGTAGTCTTCCCAGTTGACGGGGCGTAAATCTGGATTATCGCAAGGCTGACGACCAACTTTCGCCATTTCTACCCAATCACCATCAATTTTGATGCGTACAACATCCATGGTGAAATCGGTATTAGTTGTTTTGTCGTTCGACAAAAAGGTTGAGCCAACACCATAAGCGTCGACTGGTGCTTTCACCGATTCAAAATGGGCGATGCGCTCCCGATTAAAACCACCAGAAACAACAATTTGTACCTGACGGCAATAATCACGGGCAAGGTCGGTGTAAGCGGATGGTACATCCCAAGATTCCCATGCTGTGTTAATGGCTTCACGCAATAAACTCACCAACTGCGGGTTAACACCCTTTGGACCATCTGGTTCAAGAGACACATCACGCAGGGCGCTGCTGGTATCTAACCGAACACCATTCAGCCGCCACCGCCGCATTTCCACATCATCGCCATTTTGATAAGCAGCAAAGTAATGAGGCCAGAACGCTTCTAAAGTCTGGCGAGTCGTGGTCAATGTATCGTTATTGAAATCGACAAGCGCAATACGCGGCACTTCTACAGGAATATAACGGGCGAAGTTCACCATCGCTTCCGCAGTATCCGCCATAAAACAGGCAATTAGCGCATGTGGCACAGTACCACCACCACGCCCGCCCCACCAGGCAGCTTGTGCATCTGTACTGACAATCGGGCGCATTTGCTGGTTAAAATCAGCGTTATAACGCTGTACAGCCAGCCAATACGCATATCCATCTAATTCTTGAACAGCAGGTAAATCAAAGCGAGCGGGGAAAAATAAAACAGGCTTACCATTAGAGACTTCTAAAACATCGTAAACATTGGTGGCGATGCGACTAGCGCGAGTGAGCACCCCTAAAATAGGTGTCTCCAGTATGGCAAAATCACGGTAGCGCCCCCGTATAATCAAGACTGTGTGCACATTCATCGGGTCGCCATCATAATGCGTCATTATGCCATCTTCTACAGCACGAACATCTAACTGATGATATGTTTCTACAAAATCACCTTCATCACGCCAATAACCTGTGGCATAGCGTAACATCGCAAGCGCAACATCTGTGCCAGCAATTAAAGAGCGTGGAGC
This sequence comes from Anaerolineae bacterium, assembly GCA_034435735.1. GTDB lineage: Bacteria > Chloroflexota > Anaerolineae > Aggregatilineales > Phototrophicaceae > S146-30. The sequence goes on from DAOTWU010000437.1 coordinate 33,809, forward strand.
ACGGCGGTTGAAAATCTGTGCTTCCACCTCAATATCGCCCACTGCGACAGCTTGCAGGTTAGACCCTATAGCACGGGCATAATGGCCTTCGTATGTATATCCATTTTTCGATAAAGCAGAGAGGATGCGCACAACATTTTCAAAATATTTATCGGTATAATAACCGCGGCGCAGCCCATCAATATCTAACTTGAAATAACGGTTATTTAAGCGTTTATCGTCAAATAGAGACATCTAACAGCTCCCTTATCACGCAAAATCCATTATACAGTAGCGCTTTAAGACTGTGGTATACTGCTAGCCGCATTAACAATAGCACAAACCATCGGGATGACACATGGAAATTATCGCAACAGGTTCAATCGCATATGACTACCTCATGCGCTTTCCGGGGCGCTTTGTTGAGCATATCATTCCTGAGGAATTACATCAGGTAAGCCTGAGTTTTCTAGTAGATGATATGACTCGCCATTGGGGTGGTGTAGCAGCTAATATCGCTTATAGTATGGCGTTGCTGGGTCTGCGGCCAAAACTTATGGGTACAGTGGGGCGCGATTTCCCAGATTACCGTAAACGGTTAGAGTCCGTTGGTGTAGATACAAGCACCGTCATTCAAATTGACGAGGTTTTCACAGCTTCGTTCTTTGTCAACACAGACCTGGACAATAACCAGATTGCTTCGTTCTATGCGGGCGCTATGGGACTGGCGGGCAAATACTCTCTCGCTGATGTATACGACGGTAAACCAGACCTGGTTATCATTTCGCCAAACTCACCGAATGCTATGTTGAACTTGGCGAAAGAATGCCAAGAGCGCGATATTCGTTTCATTTATGACCCCAGCCAACAAGTACCGCGCCTGAGTGGTGAAGATTTGCGCCGCAGCATGCAGGGCGCATATATGATGATTGTGAATGCTTATGAATCACAAATCATCCAGAAGAAAACAGGCATGACGCTCAATGATTTGCGCGATGCTATTGAGTTACTGGTTGTAACTCATGGCAAAGATGGAGCACTCATCTATACCAATGGTGACATTATTGAAGTGCCCGTTTTCCCTGTTGAAGAAATTAAAGACCCAACAGGTGTTGGTGATGCTTTCCGCGCTGGCTTCATTCGGGGCATTGCCGCAGAACTCCCGTTGCAACTAGCGGGGCAAATGGGGTCATTGTGCGCGGCTTATGTACTAGAGCAAGTCGGCACACAAACACATAGTTTCACCCCAGCAGAGTTCGTCGAACGCTTCCGTACGCATTTTGATGACAACAAGCAATTAGATGTCTTGTTGCAATCAACCCCAACTGCTTAACTGCTTAAAGGTAGGTTGGGGAAATTTGTGTGGGAAAATTCCCGCCCTAAATGTAACGGTAGGCATTGTTAAGTCACGTGTGCTAAAATGCGCGCGTTTATGA